>JANMLV010000136.1:0-8906 GCA_031372705.1 Bacteroidota bacterium
CAACAAAATTTAAAAAATATCCAATCGCAATTGGGATCAAATATAAAATCTACCGGAACAATTTTAACACAAGATTGCATTATTACCGAAAACCCTTTCGTTTTTAGCAATTGAATACCTAAATCATTTGCGGTTTCATCAGATGTAATAAAAACAGATTTATTACATTGAACGGGTAATTTATTAAAAATACTGCCTGCCAAATTGTTTGCGTTTTCGGTCGCTATAAACAGCCTATTTAATGGCAATTGTTTATCTGATGTTTGTGCCGCATACACTTTAAAAATATTATCTTGTTTGTGGCAGAAAACACCAAGCGGCATGTGACAACCACCTTGAAACAAATTCATTACTTTTCGTTCAATGCTAATAGTTTCTGCTACATCGGGATGATTAATTTTAGATAGTATTTTCATCACCGCGCTATCATTTGCTCTACATTGAAAAGCAAGCACGCCTTGAGCCGGAGCTGGAATAAATTTTTCCGGGGCAATTTTAACAGCATGTAAATCGCTTATATCGAGTTGTAATCGGTGCACACCGGCGAATGCAAGCATAATGGCATCAAAATCGCCATTGCGCAATTTTTGAATGCGTGTAGGCACATTGCCTCTTATATCATTACATACTAAATCGGGACGAAAAAAACCGAGTTGAACAGTGCGTCGTGAAGATGAAGTTCCTACTATCGCATTTTTTGATAATGCAAACATTTGAGTTTCATCAACTTTATCTTTTCTAATCAGCAATAATTCAGAAGGATCTTCGCGGTGAGAAACGGCTGCAATAATTAATCCCGGTGCATTTTCGGTAGGTAAATCTTTATGTGAATGCACGGCAACATCTATATCGCCCGATAAAAGTGCATCTTCAATTTCTTTAGTAAAAAAACCTTTGCCTTCGAGTTTTTCTAAACTGAGGTGTTGAATTTTATCTCCCTGCGTTTTAATTATTATTATTTCGGAAGTGTATCCAATATTACTTAACTCAGCTTGCAGAAAATGCGCTTGCCACAAGGCGAGGTCGCTTCCTCTTGAGCCGATAACAATATGTTTTTGCATGAGGTTGCTCAATGTTTATGACGCATGGCATCTTTTGAAGCAGCCATAGTTAAAGCAATATATTTCTTCTCCATGTAATCGAGTAATTTATCAATTACTTCTTTGCTGTTTTCATCGAGTGCCGCTATATCTTTTGCATAAACTTCATCTTGCGCTTTGCGGCGAATTTCATTGAGTTTTAGCGGAATAATGCTATGTGCTTTTTCAACCATGCGTTCCACATACACCGTCTGAAATTCCTTCACAAATTCGTGCACTAACAGCTTTGCTTTAACAACTTCAGTTTTTCTTGACGATAAATTTTTCTGTGCAATTAATCGCAGGTCATCAATTTGGATATAATCAACATCATAATTTGCTAAAATAGCTTCATCGGTATCTAATGGTATGGCTAAATCAACAATTACTTTTTTTGATTTATCGTTGCCTAGGAGTTGATTATAAATGCTTTCGGTAATTTCTTTTTTTGCAGAACCGGTACAAGTAATAATTACATCAAAACCGCCTGTGTATTCCGGTAAATGCGTAAGTGGAAAAGCAGTTCCTTTTATAACTTCTGCTAATTTCTCGGCATTAGCCAAGGTTCTGTTGAATATGGTGAAATTTTTATACCCTAAATCCAACAAGTAAGTTGACATATGTGCAATTGTTTCTCCCGCGCCAATAAATAAAAACTTAGCGTTAAGGGGTACTTTTAATTGCTTTAATTTTTGCGTTGCAAGCGATACTATTGATATTGGCTTTTCAGCAATTTTTGTCTCCGAATAAATCTTTTTTGCTGCAGGTATCAGCATTTTCATGGCTAACCTGATATCATCGCCGGTTAAATCGAGCGCATTTGAATCATCGTAGGCCACACGCAATTGCCGAATAATTTCTCGTTCGCCAACCACCATTGAATCTAACGAAGCACTTACCTCACACATGTGTTCAAGGGCATCGCGACCTTCAAAAAAGTGAGAATTTACAGTATTACAAGCTTCAAATTCAGCATTTACCGATTTAAAGAAATTGGTGGTAAAGCCGGTGCTTACTTCTGCATTAGTAGTAAAAAAGTAGGTTACACGATTGCAAGTAGAAAGGTACATCAACTCATCTAACTGCATATTATGCTTAATAAACTTGAGTTTATCGGCATATTCTGTGGAAGTTTTATCAGAATTGATGATATAATGGCGCAGTTGCTCTACCGGAACATGCTTATGCGTTACTGTTAATACTTTGTATTGGTTCACCTTTCGTTAAAGTCTTATCCTTATAAACGTAAAATCGAGTGCAAAATTCCCCAAGTTGAGGGTGTGAATTGTCATAATATTGTCATAAGGACATCAAAAACCGATATATATATCCACTAAAGTGTGTGGAATAAACAGGTATAAAACCTTAATAATCAGGCATTACTACTCAGGCAGCACTGTAATAGTTGGGGCAAACGCAACATTACTATAGTTTCCGGCTCTGTCGCGGAGCTGAAACTCGAAAATTACCGTTTCCGACGACGCATCAGGGTTCACCAGGACTGTGTTATTGAGGACAACTTGTAATTCGCCCTGAATAGATATATCTGCGCCCTCAGGGGCTAAAAGCGGCACAAAAAACGATTCTGTAAGCGGAATACGTGGATCTACGAGGTATAAAGAGGCAGAATCAGGGAAATTAAAGCCTAAGTCGCCATTGCCATCTTCGTAATGAATAATAAAAACGATAGAATCATCGAGGGCAGTAACCGTTCCGGGAGAAACAGATGTTACTTCAATATATGGAATATCGCTCATTGGCGGATTGATGATATCATCTTCCTTTTTACAGCCGGCAAACGCCAGGACCATTGCGAAAACTGCTATTACTATTCTGCTCATTGTATAATAAATGAAAAATAACCCATGATATATAATTGCGAATCGTCAGGAATTTCGGTTGGAAAATCGTGTGCGTTATCCTGAATATTTGCGCGCATAAAATAAACTTCATTAGGTTCAAAATCATCGGTGTCGATAGTAAAATGATGCCAATAGGCAACCGGTATTGCAGGGTCATAATAAACAGGACCATAATAAGGAAAGAAATCAGGTTCCAACTCAAATTCCAATTCGGTAATGCCCGTGTTCATGAAAATATCTTGCGAAATTTTAATAGTATTTTGTTCAAATAAAGATGGGAATTGATACACACCATTTTCATCAGTATCATAAATGCCAAACCAAAATTCTGCCGTTGAGCCAATAGGAATTTGCACCGGAGAAAAGAAATCCGCTCTTAACGTATCTAACCGTATTCCGGTAGTATCGTTTTCATAAACAATAAATCCGTAAGTAGTTGGTTGAAAATCGGCTAAGGTTGGTGTTTGCCCGAAAACGTCGGGAGCGCCATTTAAAATCCATTGTGTTATTTTTTCTCTTTCTTCGGGATAAAGCGTATCGTAAAGTGGCATTCTACCTAAAATTTCATCGTCGGTGGTAATGCGTTCATGCAGCCACGACATAGCAGTATCGCCTGGAATTACGCGATAGGTAAAGGTTCCGTCTTCATTGTTTTTAATTACCGGAGCATACAATAACGTATTATATGCACTTTGCACTGTTCTAAAATCGGGTTCAAAAGAGCCATCATGACAACCGGGAACAGCGCAAGTTTTACTAAAAATATAAGTATGTAATCCTAAAAAACTTGCGGAGTCGATTGGCACATCGTCTAAAATACCATCGCTATAATCAATGGTATCAAATGGATTAAAAGGTGTTTCAGGTTCAATGCGAATGATATCTTTTTTGCATGATGCAATCATCAATGCAAAAAATCCGACAGCAGGTAAAATGAATTTTAAATTTTTCATATTATGCAAATGCTTCTTCTAAAACGTTACCTGATAAATATCCACCCGGAATGCCATCTTTAAATCCAAGAATATGTGCAATGGTTGGCACAATATCGATAGTTTCACCAACAGGCACTTCTTCGGTTCCAACCACTAATCCTTGATTTACAACACCCGGAGGACCAACAATTAAACTAAATATAGAACGAGAATTTTCATCTCCGGTATGGTCGTAAGCAAAAAGTCCGTTTGCATCAGGAATTGCATTGGCTGATTGGTTACGTCCGTGTTCAGGAATGCAAATCATGATGGTATCGTTTGCCATAACCGGATCGCTCTGAATTTTATCCCACAACCAACCCACACCATAATCTGCTCGGTGTAAATAGGAAATATATTCACTGAAATTGGTGTGACAAATATCAAGGTTAGTGGTATTAATTACCATCAATTCCGGATTAAATTCCTGAATTACTTTCCATGAAACGGCGATGTTCGATAAATCACCTGTTAGTTCATCAAATCCAATTCCCGGAGGTAAAGGATAATCAATTGGAATTTCTCCTTTAATTACTTTGAGAATAAAATCTTGAATAGCTTGTTTGTCATCTTCTGTATTTGTTATGCCCGGTATATCGGTTATACTTTTATTAAAATTGCTGTTGAGAAATGATTTAACAGTATTAAGTCTCGATAATTCTTCCGGGTGCATGGTATTTAATGTCGAAAAATAATCAACACCTAAGTCGCTGAAAGTAGTGAGCGGACTCATATAATTGGCACCATATTGCGAACCATAAAGTGGATCGAGACTATAATTTAAATTTACATAAGGTCCTAAATCGAGCGACATCCACCAGGCATTTAATGCTGTTTTTTGAGGGTCGTTATGTTTGCGATAATATTCAAACAATGTTGGCATGGCAGGATTTGCAGCTAAATTTAAACTCTCGGGAGTATAATTTCCTGTAATAATTGCGGTATGTCCGTTGAAATGTCCTGTTGGTCCGCTTGCGTAGCGCATATGCTTATACAAGGTTCCTTTTGTACTTAATGGTGCAGGTGCAATTGGGTCCCATTGGTTATAAACTAGATTATAAGCAGGTGATGCACCAGTTAGCATATTGCGCATGATGTTTCCTGTTGGTCCTGCTGCCTGATTGATTAGATATTGTTGTTCAACCGATTCTTGGTTGCGAATACCACCGCCAAACTCTACCAATACAACATGATTTACAAGTCGTGTTCCGGAGCTCCTAAACAACGTTCCTGCAGGTAAAATATAAGGTGCAGAAATCATTCCGGCAGCAGTGAGTGCAGTATTGCGTATAAAATTTCTTCTGTTCATTTAAAATTATTTATTCGGTTAATTGAACAATTCGCAGTTAATAATACATGTATTCGTTACTCAATAAAAAAGAGCGGTAAATATCTATTACTGTAATATCGGGATCTGATTCAATAATATTGGCCATTCCATATTTTTCATATTCAGTAGGATTGCGCAAATAAAATCGCAAGTAACTTTCTTCAATAAATGCATCCACATCGGCTAACATATCATCTTCGTCGGGCAAATTTGCTTGCACGGCTGGGTCGTTTAACATGGCATTTAAAATTAATTCGTTAATTAATGTTTTATCGCCGATCGACAAACGGTAAATAACTAAATTATCCAACAAATTAGAAGGTATGCTAGCATAATACAAATTACTGTATAAGCTGGATATATATTGCAATGGTGTTTTCAATCGGTCCTTTTCAGAATTAGATTGGTAAACAGGAACAGTATCCACTTGATAGATAATATTATCATAAATTACCTCTTCAACAATTTCTTTTTTGCATGAAGTAACCGAAAGCGCAATCAACACTCCACATATTGTTGCGTAAATTTGAAGTTTGGTATTTTTAAAATCCTGCATATTCTTCTGAGATTAAAATTTCAATTTTTACATTATTAAAATCATCTTCCGATTGTATTTGCAATGCGTAATTATTCATTTCGCTACTGCTTGGCAATCGAGCTAAAAATTGACTATAAATATCAATTGCTTGTCCTTGATAAAACTCAAGTGAATTAACGATAATATTTATAAAATCGCCTTTGCTGCTGCCTTCCTGAAGAAACAATGTAGCACTTGCGCCATCTACCATTCCTACACATTGCGCTTGTTCAACGTCGGTTGGATATCGATGCAATAAGTTAGTGAAACAAGAAATAACAAAATTTTCGCTGCCCATATTAACAAGGTCATAATAATAATTATCAATGTAGCGTCTAAAATATTCGGTAACGCCAATTTCATTTGTATACAATTCAACATGCGCAGTTGAAAGTAGAATTAACCGATTATTTTCAAATGTATAATAAAGTGCCTCTGTTTCCATGCCGGTATCATTAAATAAATCGATTATATAATTCCAATAGTCAATTTGATAATACAAACTAAGGCTATCGAGATTCACCAATAAGCGCTGACTGGTTAACAAGTTAAAATTTTTGTAATAATCCCATTGTGCAAGTAAATCTTCAACAATATCGGTTCTGGCAGCAACAGAGAAGCTATTGCTTTGCAAATATTCGAAATTAGATTCCACTTCCTCTTCAGTAGCAGCTCTACCAAATAAATCTATGTATAGATTATTAATATAATTATTGACTGTAACCTCTGCAACACCGTCGATTGGGGGAGCAATATTGCCATCAATAATAAGGTCTTCGTGAATAATGGAATCCTTGGCACAAGCAGCCAAAAACAAGAGAGAACTGAGCCAAAAAAAATATTTTGTCTGTCGCATGCCTAACTTTTTTCCTTAATTTACTGAAAAAAACCGTGTGTGGGTTACAGGAGTTAGACCAAATTTACGAAAAAACGAATAAATACAATGGCTTAGTATACAGGCAGTTAAAAAAATAAAAAACGGCCCACTTGGAGCCGTTCTCTTTTCATACTTGTGCTGGCCCTTGAACCGAACACAGCAAAAGTATTATGTTGTATCTTGAATTATCGTTTACTTATTTTTAATGATTACTTAACGATAACTTGTTTTGTTTTATTTGATGATTCAAAAGTATGGCGATTTAAAACATTGTACAAGTGTACTCATCCACAACTTTGTACACAGCGTACATTATTGTACTCAGTGAGCTGAAATGCAGTATTTACAATAGTTTTGAAAGGTGTTACCAGGCAGATTTAATTGAGTTGTACACAGTAGTACACATCTTCATTTCTTAAACCCCGAAATCTGAGCATCGATGCTGAATTTTCCCGGGCCGATAATCATAAATGCAATAAACACAATCATCATTTCGAAAGGGTAAGCGTTGAAATCGTTTTTTGCTACTGAAGTCATAACTGCAATAAACATAGTAAAAGCCAGCATGAAAGATGAAATTCTGGTAAACAACCCTAATATAAGAAATACAGCTCCGAAAAACTCTGCAAAAGCAGCCATAAAGCCCCAAAATTCCGGTGCGAAGTTGATATTAATAAGTTGCATATTTTCGCCCAACTTTTCCCAGCGCGAAGGATCTGCAATTTTTTTAAACCCGTGGTAATAAATAAAAGAGCCGCCTAAAGCGATGCGTAAAAACAGCATGCCAATATTAAAATACGTTGCGTTTGCGTTGAACAAAAATTTCTTCATCTTAATTGTAAAGGTAATAAGTCATTATCCTGTGAATTAAATAAAAACGGAATAAATAGATATTCGATTGTATTCATTTGAAACTATTTATTTGTTACTAAATCTATAAACTAATCCAAACCCAAAATTTTGTGCAAATGAAAATCCAAACGAATTATTGTTATAATCATATGTGCCATCTTCACTTTTAAAATTATAAGTAGAATAACCCAATGAGCCCAAATATATATCAAGTGATAACTTAGGCGTTAGTTTAATGGCTGCTCCCGGTCCTAGGCCGATGCTACTTGTAGTAAATTTATCAATTTGATTATTTTCAACATAAGTTCCGGTGCTGTCAAGTAATGCGAAATGATTATCATAATTGCCGAAACCATAACGAATACCGGCTCCTACCCAAATTTGGAATACTTCATGCTCATAAAAATAATAACGTGCTAAAACTTCAGTCGTAAAGGTTGTATTGATGTCGGTAACCTCCAAAGGTTCATAATTATTTGTGCTTGCGCGATATGCCCATCCCAAACCGGCCCCTGCTGCAAATTTATCTGTAATAAAATACGCCCCAAAAGCATTTATATTGAAATTATTATCTGCGGTAGTTAGTTTGCCGTTTACCGAATTTGTTTCACTTGATGAGCCGGATATAAATATCGAGCCGCCTGTTAGCCAATCTCCTTTTGCAGTTTGTGCATGTGCAACTAAAGTTGAACATAATGCAATAAGCAAAATAAAATATTTTGTCATGATGTTTCTCATTGTAAGCAAATATAAGATAGAATACTTAAAGACAGCATGCAATACAGTGTGCTAATCCACAATCAATGTATCGTATGCGGTTCCGTAAGCGCACCAAATACCTAAACCACCATTTATATTGGTTTGTGCAATGGTTGCAGATGAAAATGGTCCATCTGTTCCGCTGTCGAATTCTAATGTTCGCCAGAAATCATAAGTAGGGAAATCGATACTACACCATTTTAATACGATGGTATCACCTTTCCAAAATACGCCGTAGGTGCCTTGACTAAAATCTTCGGTAGGATCATAACCTCTATCTACAGTAAAACTAAATGACTGCCCATTAATTAAATTATCGTCAAACACACTTGTAAATCCCGGATAAAAGGGTTTACCATTGCTTTGTGTGAAGTAGCGATAAAAATTTCCCTGCGGTTCCGGCTCAGTTAGCGCAATATATAACCGCACGAGCGAGTCTGTTTCCGGGTTTGGTGGTGCTGCTTGTTCCCAATAAATAGAATCAGGTGGAACAGGTGGAAATAATGTCGTTGATGATGTTAACGTTTGGTCTTCATATTGAATATTCAAACTATAAGTTTTGCCAACTTCACCAACAAATGCAGGAAAACCTGTAA
>JANMLV010000171.1:0-31003 GCA_031372705.1 Bacteroidota bacterium
GTCTCACCAAGCGGGCGCAGCGCTAGCACATAATAAACGCGATTAAATAAAACTCGCTCCGTTATCAAAATACCACTATCACTAAAAACACTGCTGGCGCCTCGTCCGCGCCCCGCGTTGTGTCGTTAGCTGCACTTGCGCAATGCAATGCAGCCTTGATTTTTTGGTTCTTTTGTATCAAGACAAAAGAACAGAAATTCACCTAGGGACCAAAAAATGTCACTCTAAGGAATGTCGCCTGGATTTCTTGGTAATTTTGTATCAAGACAAAAGAACACAAAAAAAGGCGACATGGAGGAGCCGCCTTTTTAGTTTGTGTAACGATGGGTGAATCATTACACTTGAATCATCAACCCTTTTCACCCTTATTTAATAAGTTGTGTTTTCATAGGGGTGTTTGCAGGGAGCAAATAATTTTGTGTTTCCCCGGTTTGTGTGTTTTCTTGCTACAAATAGAATACAATCTCAATTAAACCACAACCCACTTCGCGTGAAATGGCTTTATTTTGATGTGAAATGAGCTTTCAACTTAGTGAACCACATCATATAGCAGGCGGAAGCGTGTTGTTTGTAATGAAAAAGATAACATTAGTAAGTAAAGTGTAGCGATTTTTACCTGTTAGGCCAAGTTAATTTGCACCAATGTGCCCTGTCCGGGTGGATTGAAATCAGATTTATCCAAAATAGTTATAGTTGCCTCATAACCACTTAATCGCTTCATCAGGTCTAAGCGTTCGCGAATCATTTGAATGCCAAGCGAATTATGGCCACTTTTTTTGCGGCGCTTACTTTCATGGAGTCCTATTCCATCATCATCAACAATTACCCGAATTGCGTTACCAATTTTAGTAAACGATATATTTAAATTCCCATTTCTGTTTGCCGGCAATAATCCATGCCATAATGCATTTTCTACAACCGGTTGAATTACCATATTAGGAATTTCAGGTTCGTCGATTAAAAGCTGAGGGTCTATTACAACATTAAAGGTTAGTTTATTTCCAAATCTAATTTTTTCTAATTCGAGATAATAATTTATACGTTCAAGTTCGTCTTTTAAAGGAATAAACGTTTTGCCACCAAAATCGAGCATCATACGAATTAATCGAGCAAATTTTGCAAGGTAGTCGGTTGCCTCTTCTGTGTTATGCGAATTAATAAAATGCTGAATGGAATTCAGTGCATTAAAAATAAAATGCGGATTCATACTTGCAGCTAAAGCTTGGTGACGAAGCTCTGCAATTTTAGATTGCAATTCTAATCTCTCCTGTTGTTTTTTACGAACTGCTTCAAAACGTTTTTTTAATATTAAATAGGCTGATATTCCAATAGCAATACCAATAATTATTTTAAACCAAACGGTTGCCCAAAAAGGTGTTTCAACGGTAATTATTAGTGTTGCAACAGGACCTTCAATTTCCTGTTCTCCAAACGATTTCAATAGCAAAATGTGCTTGCCATAAGGCATACTTGCAAATTCTATTTGACGTCCTGTAGCAGGTTGCCATTCGCCATCATCAAATTTATATAAAAACTTTATTCCCTCAGGAGATGAAAAATGGACAGCAGAAAAACGAACAGCAAAATTGCTTGCTGTATGAGGAAGTATAATATCATTATTAACGTCTAACTCCCTGTAAATAGAATCTTTTGACCGCAACGTTTTAAAAATGGCCACCGGTGGATTTACAGGGGTTTTATCGAATAATGTTAAGTTTATACTTGATAACCCATAAGTAGTGCCTACCCAAATATAATTTGTATAATTGTCGTATTCTAATGCATTTATTTCATCAGATAGCAGCGTGTTTCGGGTGTCAAATTGAAGCAATTTATTATTGTCTAATAAAAATAATCCGTTTAGAGTGCCTATCCAAACACGTTTTTTATTGTCGATAGACATACTTGTAATGCTTTCTAAGTTTTTTCCTTTTACGTCGCGACTAATACTCCATTTTTTATTTTTGTATTTAATAAGGCCTCGGTCGCTGCCTATTAACAAAGTGCCATCACCATCATAAATAAAAGACGAAATATTTGTTTTAAAAAAACCGGTATCCATTTTTTGGTATAAGCCCTTTGGGTCTATAATGTATAGGCCTCGAGTAGTGCCAATCCAAATATTTGCATTCTTGTCTTTGAATATTTTATTAATTCGATTCCAAATTGCGGTAGAATCATAAAATACTAATTCAGCATCTGCTTCTGATTTTGTTTTAGCAGAAGTTCGATATAGTTTTTTATTCCACCTGCTATAATACAAATCTTCGCCATCAATCAAGGCTGCGCTTGCATATAAAAAGGTTGTATTTGTATTATTAATAGTAACATCTCCAACATGCAATAAATTTGCACTTATTCCTGCAGCAGTTGCCCATAAAGATTCGCTATCAACATGTAATTCTTTTATATATTCAAGAGAGTGCTCATAACGTTTAGTTAAATGCAACCCATTTTTATCAAGGTTATAAAGTCCATTGTAGGTGCCTACAAATAAATTGCCATTTGTTTGTGATTGAATTGCTGTAACATACTCATTGCTTAGCCCATCAAGAATATTATAATTTTTGCAGTACATATGATGGATACAAAAAATTCCTTTTCCATATGTTGCTATCCATATATTGCCTTCGTGATCTTCCATTATTTTATTAACGGAAATTCCACGTAAATTTAATTTAGCAGATATATCCAGTGTTTTATTTTGACTGATTAAAAAGCATTTATTATCAGGAAATGTCGACGCCCAGATATTTGTATTTTTGTCAATCAATAAATTAATAATATTGCCTACATCCGGCACTGAAATCGTGGAAAGTGTGTTTTCTGATTTATGAAAAATAATATTAGTGCTTCCAAAATACCAGTTGTTGGCTTGTTTTGAAATGCTATAAATGGAAGCGGTGATTTCTGTAAACACTTGCTTTGCAGGTGCAAACCCATTTAGTAAGTAAATGCCTTTGTTTGTGCCTGTATAAATATTACCGGCATCATCTTTAAATAGGCAGAGCGGAATAATTTCTTTACTCGGAAAAACAATTTTATTAAATTTATTTCCCCCCATTAGCACAGCAGTAATTTGCTTGTTTATTTTTAAAGAGTACAAATAGTTGTTTGCTATTGTAATTTCTTCGTTGGATAAATCTTTATCTTCGGCTATAAGTTTATTAAAATCACCGTTTAGACTATATATACCATCGTATTTAGTAGCTGCATATAATTTACCGGTTTCATCTTGAGAAAGGCTGTAAACAATTGCACCGTCTAAGCCTTCTTTAAATAAATAGTTAGTGAATTTGTAGCCATCAAATCGACTCATTCCTCTTTCCGTAGCAAACCAAAGGTAGCCTCTTTCGTCATGACAAATATCATACACATTACTGTTGGCTAGCTCATCTTCAGTAGTATATTGTCTTGAAGGAAACATTTGGCCAAAAGTTAATTCGGCTGATGCCAACAAGCATGCAAGCAACAAGCAGTTAAGCAATATTTGTACTTGTCTGTTCAAATGGATATCGATAATTTGCGCATGGCTTCAAGAAATTCATTGTACCTTGCTTTTGGCAATTGTATGCGTGCGTCGTCATTCATTACAATTACACCGCCGTCTTCGCGTAAGAATTCTTTTACATGATTTAAATTTATGATGTAAGAGCGATGCACTCTAAAAAAAACATTGTCTTTTAAATTCTCTTCAAACACTTTTAAAGGTTTAGAAACAAAGTATGCACGTTTTTCATTTACATGAACCCTCGTATAATTGCTTTCTGCTTCTAATCTAATAATATCTTTCATTTCAATTACACTAAAACCACCTGTGTGGCTTAAAGTAATTCTACCCGGTTTTTGATTTTCGGTAACTAATTCTGCGCGTTTCTGGTCATAAAAATCTACAACCTTGTTTACGGCTTGTTGCAATTCTTTTATTACTATTGGTTTTAATAAATAATCAATTGCGCCGGCTTTAACAGCCTGAATACCATAATCTTTATGAGCAGTTACAAATACAACGGCAAAATCTTTTTTGTTCAAAGATTCCAATAAATCAAATCCATTTAATTCAGGCATGTTGATGTCTAGAAACAACACATTCGGTCCTAAAGTTAAAATGCGTTCTTTTGCTTCTGCAGCATTGGAAGCTTCGGCAATTACTTCTATTTCGGAACAATATTTTTCTAACAAAAAAGCAAGGTTTCTTCTTCCCGGCTCTTCGTCATCAATTAGAATTGCGGTGTATCGGTTCACGTTGTGGGTGTTTAGGTTAGAATAACAATACCAAAGTTAACCAATAAATAATAAAATAAAGATTAATATGAAATCAAATAAAGTGCTTGATTTCATCAATATAGGTGCGCTCGTTACTCAAGCGTGGAATTTTATGTTGACCACCCAATTTGCCTTTCGATTTTAACCACTCGTAAAATGCGCCTTTTTTTGCAACATGCACAACCGGCAAATTAAGCGCCATGTTCTTATGTCGTTTTGCTTCGTAGTCGCTGTTAATGGATTGCAACGTTTTATCTAAAATTTCAACAAATTGCTCCAAATTGTTTGGCATTTGCCCAAACTCAATAATCCATTCATGGCCTCCTTTGTTATTGCCTTCAATGTAAATTGGTGCTGCAGAATATTCTACAACAGTTGCATTTGTTTTAGCACATGCCTCTGCAATCGCTTTGTCGGAATTGTCAACAATTACTTCTTCGCCAAATGCATTTATAAAATGCTTCACCCTTCCTGAAACCTGTATACGGTAAGGGTCTTTCGAAGTGAATTTAATAGTATCACCAATTTTATATCGCCATAATCCGGCGTTGGTAGAAATTACTACTGCATAGTTTTTATCGAGTTCAACTTCTGTTAATAATACTGTTTTTGGATATTCTTTATCAAATTCTTCCATTGGAATAAATTCATAAAGGATTCCATAATCAGGCATCAACATCATTTCATCAGAACCCAATCTATCTTGAAAAGCAAAAAAACCTTCACTCGCATTATATGTTTCTACATAATGCATGTTTTCAGGATTAATTAAATTATTAAATTGGTTTCTATACGGATTAAAACTTACCCCGCCATGTATGTATAATTCTAAATTTGGCCAGATTTCTTTGAGATCTTTCTTTCCGGTTAATTCAAATAACCGCCTAATTAACACAATTGTCCAAGTTGGCACACCGGCAATGCTTGTTACATTCTTATGTATAGTATGGTCGGCCATGGCTTCAATTTTACTTTCCCATTCATCCATTAGCGCAATGTCTAAAGAGGGTGTCATGGCATAACGTGAAAGTAAAGGCATATTTTGCATCATCACCGCACTAACATCACCGAATTTAGAGTGTTCGTTTAGTTTGTTAATTTGGTGACTACCGCCCATGAGCAGCGTTTTGCCGGTAAAAAGCCTTGATTGAGGGTTATTGTGTAAGTACATCGCCAACACATCGCGTCCGCCTTTAAAATGGCAATCATCGAGCGACATTTTTGTAACGGGTATGAATTTACTCTTATCGCTGGTAGTTCCTGAAGACTTGGCGAACCAACTAATTGGGGTATTCCAAAGCACCGACTGTTCACCCAACATGATGCGGTCAATGTAAGGCTTAAGGGTTTCGTAATCTTGAACAGGAAATCTGTTACGCAAATCGTTGATGTTGTTTATGGAGGCAAAATCGTATTTTTTCCCCCATTCCGTTCCGGCGGCGCCTGCCATTAAAGACTCAAAAACTGCTAACTGAGCGTGGTCCGGATGCTGTACTGCATTTTGGATACGACTTATTTGCCGTTTAAAAACCGTAGAAGTTATTGAGTGAATTATGTACATCTGCGGAGCAAAATTAAAACCAAGTATTTAGATAAAGATACTGTTTATTCCACATCCGGCAGCGTTGAAGCATGAGATGTAGTGTTTTTGCGCAAAACAAAGTTTTGGCCGAGGTAAACTTTGCGCACCTGAGGGTCGCTTGCAAGCTCTTCTGCTGTTCCCTGTTTTAATATTCTGCCCTCAAATAATAAGTAAGCTCTGTCGGTAATAGATAGTGTTTCCTGCACATTATGGTCGGTAATCAGTACCCCGATTTTTTTGAACTTTAGTTTTTCAACAATTAACTGAATATCTTCAACAGCTATTGGATCGATACCTGCAAAAGGTTCATCTAATAAAATAAATTTTGGGTCGGTTGCTAAAGCTCTGGCAATTTCGGTTCGCCTGCGTTCGCCACCACTCAAAACATCTCCGTTGCTTTTGCGAATATGGTCCAATCCAAATTCACCAATCAGCGTTTCTAGCTTTTTCTTTTGGTCGCTCGCTTTAAGTTTAGTCATTTGTAAAACACTGGCAATGTTATCTTCAACACTCATTTTGCGAAATACACTCGCTTCCTGCGGCAAATAACCAATGCCTAATTGTGCACGTTTATACATTGGGTAATCCGTAATATCGGTGGTATCTAAAAACACTTTTCCGGATAAGGGTTTAATTAACCCGACAATCATATAAAATGTTGTCGTTTTTCCGGCACCGTTAGGTCCGAGTAAACCCACAATTTCGCCGGGATTAACTTCAATGCTAACTTGGTTGGCAACTGTTCGGTTTTTATATTTTTTGACTAATTTTTCGGAACGTAAAATCACAATTAATATTTTTATTAGTTCAATTTAATATCGCGCACATTAAGTTGCAATGATGTTGTATTTCGATAAAAATTTTCTTCTATCGTATAGCAAATATCAAATCGTGCGCCACTGGATATAGCATTAAAGAAAGCTCCTTTTTGAAATGCAATTGCATCTGCGCTGAAAAAATCGTTGTCTTTAACACCAAGTTTTAAATGATTATCACCTACAATTTTTGACCTGCCATTATTTAATAAAGCACCGCTCATAAAAATGGGATCCATGTTTTGCGGACCAAAAGGTGCAAATTGTTTTATAATATTATTAAATGTTGATGATATATCTCGCAAATTTAATGCCGCATCAATTTCAATTTCAGGAATTAATTGCTCGGGTTTTATTGTTGCCCTAACCACATCGTCAAATCGAAGCTTAAATGGTTCAAAGTTTTCGGGTTTCATTGATAGTCCTGCCGCATACATATGACCACCATATTGTTCCAATAAATCAGCACAAGCTTTTATTGCTTCATAAATATCGAAGTTTTTTACTGACCTTGCACTTCCAAACAACATACCGTTTGATTCGGTTAGCAAAATGGTTGGTTTGTAATAATGGTCGAGTAATCGCGAAGCAACTATACCTATTACACCTTTGTGCCAATCGGGGCTCCACATTACGGTTGAAACCCTATTTGCAACTGTATCATCATTTTGTAAAGTGGCCAATGCATCAGCCGTAATTTTTTTATCAACTTCTTTGCGGTCTACATTTTGAACTTGTAATTCGTCGGCACCTGTTGTGGCATGCTCAACAGTTTCTGCAATTAACATACTTACTGCTTTATTGGCATCGTCCATTCTGCCGGCAGCATTTATTTTAGGACCTAAACCAAACACAATTGTCGAAATATTTAACGGCCCTTCGTATCCCGATATTTTAATTAATGCTTTTAATCCGGGACGCGGATTGGTATTTAATTGTTTTAATCCAAAATGCGCTAACACCCTGTTTTCGCCGGTTAAAGGCACTATATCACTTGCTATGCTAACTACTACCAAATCTAAATATGGAATAATTTGTTCTATTGGTATCGCATGGTTGATGGCATATGCTTGAATTAATTTAAATCCAATGCCGCAACCACTTAATTCTTTATAAGGATAATTACAATCACTTTGGTGCGGGTCTAAAACAGCAAATGCAGATGGAACAATATCTCCCGGAATATGATGGTCGCAAATAACGAAATCTACACCAAGCGAATTAGCATATTCCATTTTGTCGACTGCTTTAATTCCACAATCTAAAGCAATTACTAATGAACAGCCTGTTTTTTTTGCATAGTCAATACCCTGAATAGAAATACCATAACCTTCTTTATATCTATCAGGAATATAGTAATCTATGTTTTTGTAAATACTATTAAAAAAAGAATAGGTTAATGCCACAGAAGTTGTGCCGTCAACATCGTAATCGCCATAAATTAATATGCGCTCATTGTTATTTATGGCAGTATTAATCCTGTCGATTGCTTTTTGCATGTCCTTCATTAAAAAGGGATCATGCAAATGTTCAATAGCCGGTCTAAAAAAATGTTTTGCAGCATCGTAAGTATAAATTCCACGTTGCACTAATAATCTGCAAATTACATGGTTTACATTTAATGCTTGCTGGAGCGAATTCACTTTTTCCTCATCCGCATCTCTAATCACCCATCGTTTCTCCATCGCCAAATCGTTTACACTTAATCATGTTGAATGATAAACTTTGATGAATTACTGTTTCCCGTTTCAGCATTTGTTGCATTAACAAAATACAATCCTTCAGCAAAATCTTTTACCGGAATTCCGGATATCGTTAAAGCTGCACTATTAGTTTTAATTGTATATACTAATTGTGCAGTTTCATTATATATTGAAATAATTATATCACCTGTAAATTGTTCAGTTAAATCCAAAAATAAGATTTCATTTGCAGGATTAGGAAATAATTGTAAATTGTTTTGATGTATTAAATCATCAACCGATAATCCACAGAATCCCTGTGTTAAAAACCTGTTTAATGTATTATAAACATTTAAACGACCGCTACTAACTGTTATCCCGTTTAAATCGGGCACATTATCTACTCCGTCAATAATATAATTTTTTAATAATACAATCATGGCAGCGGGATCGGTTGCATATGCATCTAAAAATTCGGGACAAGCTGCCGAAAATAATAAGGCAATTGTTCCTGCAACATGCGGAGCCGACATAGAAGTGCCGCTCAATAAACCATATCCGTTTGGATCAATGGTAGAATATACAAAAGTGCCAGGCGCTCCCAAGTCAATTGAAATTGCACCGTAACCGGCACCTAATAAATTATCTGCTTTATCGGTATTGGTAACAGTAACGAGATACTCAGAAGGACAAGCTGTTGGCATGTCGTATACGATGTCAACATTTACAGCCATATTTGCCGTTGCGCCGGTATTTAATATGCCAATTTTTCCCAATGAATCGTACATCGCACACCAAATTGGATAATCTACAGGGTTTCCAAAATTTACGCCGAATGATGCATTTGTTGCAACTATATAGGCCCCTTTTTCACCATTTGTAGCATCATATAATTCTCTCATTTCATATGCATAGCTATATGATGTTACTGCCTCTGCTTCGGAATCATCATTTTCAATAGGCATAATTTTTAAATGCCAATTAATACCGGTAACACCAATGCCATTGTTTCCAATTGCCCCTGCAATTCCGCCTACATGTGTTCCGTGGACTGTAGCTGGAATTATACCATTGTTGTCGGTCGAGTTCCAACCATTGTAATCATCAATATAACCATTGCCATCGTCGTCGATTAAATTAAGGGGGATTTCATTTCTATTTACCCAATAATCTAAATCTTCGTGGTTTAAATCGCCTCCATCACCAATTAATGCAATAACAATTGTATCGCCAAAGGCAGTAACGCCACCTGTTGTAATATCCCATGCTAATTCTGCATCAACATCTGAATCTGCAATACCTCCGGTGCCATCATTAAACATATTCCACTGGTTAGCGTATAAAGGGTCGTTTGGCGTAACGCGTTCTGCAGTGTAATGGTTGAACTGTGCATTGGCAACGTAATTATCGCTATTAATTGCAGATAATAATTTTGCTGCAGTTGTAGTGCTTTCATCAAAAGTTAACAACCAAATGTTAAATCGCTTCGACACCGGTTTAGCTATTTCCATTTGAAAACCTGTAGTTGTTTCAATGCGTTGAACAAGCGATTGCGGATTGGAATTTCCAAAAAGTTGAACAATTAATTCGCCCTGCACTCGGGATAAATCCTGAGCAATTACAGCGCTTTGCATAAGCACCAAAACGAATGCGATTTTAAGTTTTTGTTTTAACATTTACTTGAGTAAAAATACATAACAACTATCATAATCAAAAGGTTACAACTTTATCCAAACAGAACGACAAACATCAAACGACAAAGAGTCAGAAATGGTATAATTCCAAAAAAGCGAATCGGCAGAGGGGCTCATAGCAGCAGTGCCTAGAAATGAAACACCGGCTTTGGCTGTGTCGAGCGAGAGTAATTGGTTGTAATCGCCTGAAATTGGTAAATTAAATGCAGCAGATAACCCAAAATTGCTGATGTTTCCAACAGTAACCTCAAAATCGCCACAATCGCAATCCTGAACTAATCCGGTATAAAAATAATTGCCTGAAGTACAGGTATCATAAGCATTCCATTCAATTGCATAATAATCTTCAATCGGTAAAACTATATCTACATCGCGCGTTGCTGCAGTTTCATTTCCCGCCTCATCGGCAACTGTGTATGTTATTTGATAGCTTCCATATTTATTGATATCTACAAACCCATCTATTTGAACGGTTTCGTTAAGGTTACACGAATAATCATCAACAATAAAAAACCCGGGGTCTATATATGGTTGTGTGCGATAATGTATTCCACTTTCATCTGCAGTTAACAGAATTGTCGGCTCCTTTATATCCGTTTTTGCGCAGGCTGCTGCCATTGCCAATAAAATTAGTAATCCTA
The DNA here is from genome assembly GCA_031372705.1 of Bacteroidota bacterium. Classification (GTDB taxonomy): domain Bacteria; phylum Bacteroidota; class Bacteroidia; order Chitinophagales; family BACL12; genus UBA7236. The sequence goes on from JANMLV010000171.1 coordinate 10,681, forward strand.
AACTGCGCATTTGCCTCATATTGTTAAAATAGGCAACTAAGGTAATAATATAAAAATAAAAACCCCCGATATCAGCGATACCGGGGGTTGAATAGGTTATTTGAAATTATAATTTTTCAAATTGAGCCTCACAAGGGATAATAACTGCACCATCTTGAGCAGTGTAGTCTAAGTTAAACTTAATATCACTTGTTGTTCCAGTAGTAATTTCACCATCTGCATTAAAGTAGATTGTTGAACCGGGAAGGTTATACATATCTACCTCAAGAAGGTCGTTAAGGTCACCTAAGAAATATACCGGTACAACTACAGTTCCGCCATAAGCACCGAAGTTTTCAAACAATAACTCGTCTGAATCTCCACCGCTTGAAACGGTCACAGTGTAATCGTTAATTTCATATGGAACACCGGCTTCACCTAAAATGCCGTCGCCGTCCATATCGCAAATTTCACTTACCTGATAAGTGCCAATATAAGCAGGTTTGTCCATTACAACACGCACTACACGTGTAGTTGTGCCAACATTACCGGCTTCGTCAGTAACGGTATAAGTTACTTCATATTCACCAATTATGTCAGTGTTAATGTCAGATTCGTCAGTAGTTACATTAGCTGAAATATCGCCATCTTCATCATCTGTAGCTGTAAAACCAGGTTCAGTATAAGAGCCGCCTAATGAAATAAGTAAAGGATCGTCACCATCTAATACAATGGTTGGAGTAGAGAGGTCATCAGTTCCGCAACCGGTAAAAATCATAGTACCGGTAGCTACTACCGCAAGGGTAAACATCGAAATTTTCGTTTTCATAAATTGTTTTTGTTTAAAAAAGTTATTCAAAATTAAGTTAACACTAGTTATTATTTATACCTTTGTGGCAAATACTATTCCAAAAATCAAAAACAAACAATATGAAAATCAAAATTTTATTTTTCGTTGTAGCAGCAGGTATGTTTTTAGCTAGCTGTTCAGACAAAGAAGCAGCAACTAAGCTTGCTGATATGGAAAAAGCTATGAAAGCTGCTGATAGCACTTGTTTAGCTGAAAAAACCATGCTAATGGATTCAATAATGAGCATGCAAACTGCTATGGATGAAATGAAAGCTGCTGTAAACACAGTAAGCACTAGCACTTCAACCAAAACAACAACAACTAAATCTACTCCGGTAGCTGCACCTGACAAAAAAGTTGAAATCGGAACTAAAACCGGTGAAACTAAAAAAGGTGTTGATATTAAAAAGAAGGGTGGCGCAACAGGCGGAAACTAATTTTTTAATAAAATTATATAAAAAATGCCCCTCTAGTGAGGGGCATTTTTTTATTGGTTAAAGAGCTGATTAGCAATTTGTTGCAAGTAATCTTTGTCCCATTTTTCCCCTATTTCGGGTAACTCCAGCGCAGCAGATAATACTGCATCCTGGCGTTTATATTCTTTCAAAGCATCGGCATACGGCAAGTGGCTAAAAGATACCATCGTATATACCGGTATAAACTTTTCGGGGTATAGTTCACTTACTTTGGCAGCAATTCGCTTTTTAAATTGAAAATTTGGGTCTGCAACTAAGTCGCGCATTTCTATAAAATTTAGCTTGGCTAAGTCTGCAATGGCGTCGCTGTTTGGTTTCCGAGCCGCTTGGTAAGCCGGAATTACCTTATTCCAATCATCATTAAACTGTTCGAGCAACTCGTTTAATACTGTGCAATCTTCAAAACCGCAGTTCATACCTTGGCCATAAAAAGGAATAATAGCATGAGCAGCATCGCCAATCAAAATTGTGTTTCCATTGCTCCATGGGTAACATTTTACTGTCATAAGGAGGCCTGTAGGGTTTTGAAAAAAATCTTCATAAAGCGTTGGCATTAAAGCCATTGCATCTGCAAAATAAGTTTCAAAAAACGTTTTAACCGATTCTACCGTGGTTAATTTTTTAAACGATAGTTCTCCGTCAAGGTCGAAAAACAAGGTGCAAGTGAAGCTGCCATCCATATTTGGCAATGCAATCAGCATAAAATTTTTTCGTGGCCATATATGAAGCGCATTTTTCTCTATAAGCCAGCTGTTATTTGGCCCTGCGGGGATGGTCAATTCTTTATAGCCGTGTGCTTCGTAATCCTGAGCATAGTTAAAACGCTCCGTTTTAAGCATGGTGTAACGCGCCAAGCTGAATGCACCATCGGAACCAATTATCAAATCAGGTTGCAGTTTATAAGTGCCACCTTTTTCTAAATCCTCCATAATAGCATAAGTTCCTGCCATGTCGGTTTCAACGATGCGCTGATTAAAAACAAATTTGATACCTGCATTTTCTGCTGCATCAACCAACGTTACATTTAGCTCACCGCGTGAAACAGAATTAATTGCTTGTCCGGGTTTACCATAAGCTTGATAATTAAGGTTCCCTTTTATATCATGTATCATTCTACCCGGCATTTGAATGGCTATTTTTCGGATTGCTTCCTCTAAACCCACGCCTGCCAGACCTTTCCAACCACGTTCGCTAATAGCGAGGTTTATAGATCTGCCACCTGCTGCGCCCGTTTTTCTTAAATCGGATCTGCGTTCATATACGGTAACCTCATATCCGCGCTGTTTTAGGTAAACACTTAAAAGTGACCCAACCAGCCCCGCGCCCATGATGGCAATATTTTTTACTGCTTGCATATAATTGATTTGAAAAATAGATGCGACAAAAATAAACCTAAAAGGTTCTTAAAATAGATGATAAAACTCAAAAATGAAAAATCTTCGTAAATTTCTTAAAAATTCACATTTTATGAGAAAAACAACCCTTTACCTATGCTGTTTAGCCATTGCTTGTATGGCTACTTACAGTTGTGCAGAAAAAACCGGGCAAGAAGAACCGGAAACAGCAGCTACAACAGAAGCTGAAATGATTAAACGAGGCGAGTTCCTTGTAACTGTTGGAGGATGTAATGATTGTCATACGCCTAAAATGATGACTGATCAAGGACCTGCCTTCGATATGAGCAAGATGCTTTCCGGTCATCAAGCGGGTATTCCGTTGGCTCCTTACGACACTGCTATTGTTGGGCCATGGATTTTGATGCATCCGCAGTTAACAGCAGCCGTTGGGCCTTGGGGAACCTCTTTTGCAGCCAACCTTACACCTCATGAAACAGGTTTAGGTGCTTGGTCTGAAGAAAATTTTATGAATGCGCTTAAAAAAGGCAAACATCAAGGCATGGACAATCAACGTCCAATTATGCCACCAATGCCTTGGCAAGCAATAAGTGTTTGGCCGGATGAAGATATTATGGCAGTATTCGCATATTTAAAATCGATTCCACCAATCGATAATGTTGTGCCTGCATATATGCCGCCGGGTGGAATGTAAATTCAACTTGATTGCAATAAAAAATGGCATGTAATTTTGTTTACATGCCATTTTGTTTTTTACTTAAAGTATTAATTACAACAATCTGTTCCGCATCCGCAATCTTTTGGTTTTTCACCAAAAACAGTAATGCTATAAATTCCTGTTCCGCTATTTTTGAAACCGGTTATTTGTTCCGGCGTTAAATAATTTGCTAAAATATCATCAGGCAAAATAATTTCTTTTTCTTTTTTAATGGCAATATTTTTAAATCCATTTTGCTCAATAATTTCAAGATAAACATTTTTTTGAATAGCACCGGATACACAACCTGCATACAATTCTGCTTCTTTAACTAATTCTTGCGGTAAAGCACCGGACAAAACGATATCTGAAACTGAAAAATGTCCTCCCGGTTTTAATATGCGATACATTTCAGAAAATGCTTTTATTTTATTCGGCACCAAGTTTAATACGCAATTACTTACAACTACATCGGCTTTATTTGATGTAATGGGAATTTTTTCGATATCGCCCAAACGAAATTCTACATTTTGCAATTGCAATTTGTTTGCATTTTTGCGAGCAAGTTCAATCATTGTTTCTGTCATGTCGATACCAATAACACGGCCGTCATCGCCAACAATACTTCTGGCAACAAATGCATCGTTGCCGGCGCCTGAGCCAAGGTCTACAACAGTATCACCCTTTTTTATTTGGGCAAATTCTGTTGGAATACCGCAGCCTAAACCTAAATCGGCATCTGCAAAATAACCTTCCAATGAAGTGTAATTTTCGCTCATTATTTCTAAATCAATTGTTGAACATCCTCCTGCTCCGCAGCAAGATGCCGAATTAGTTTCTTTAGATTGCAATGCTATTTCACTGTATTTTTCTTTTACTAATTCTTTTACATTTTGTTTGTTGTTCATTTTATTTAATTTAAAGATTAATTTATTTCTTTTTTCATTACAATTGCTGTTGTAGGACAAATATGTTTGAATTCATTTGTAGATTTAATTTCAATTGGAACATTTTCACGAGAAATTTCAGTAAAACCAAATCTTTCAAAAAATGAAATCGCAGTTTCAGTTAAGAGATAATATGCTTCAAAGTTTTGAGGATATAATTTATTCATTAATGCTGTAAATATTTTTACGCCAAGTTGTTTGTTTTGATGTTCAGGTGCAATTGCTACAGAACGAATTAATGCAAATGGATAGTGACTTTCAATTCCTGCTACTCCAATTATTTCACTGTTGTTAGTCATCACCTCAAAATTTGCAATATGTGGTTCAATGTCATCAAGCGGTAAATTTGTTGCTTGCAATAATTGTTTTATTGCAGGTAAATCATTTTTAACGGCTGATCTTAATGTTTGCATTTCAACAGCATTTAATTTCTTGAAATAACTGATTAAAAAAGCCAAGGGCATCGTTGCAAACGTTTTCGTTTAAGCAATAGCAAACGCGTGGCCCGTCAATTTCGCCTTTTATTAAACCGGCATTTTTAAGTTCTTTAAGGTGTTGCGACACGGTTGACTGAGATAGTGGAAGGAGGTCAACAATATCGCCGCAAACACATTGCCCGTTTGATAGCACCTTTAAAATTTCTATTCTTGCCGGATGGCTTAAAGCCTTAGCTATTTCGGCTATTCGGACGCTTTCGCGGTCAAATTCATGTTTTTTTGAGTAGGCCATATCTTATTGTATATCGCAAATATACGATGAATTTGAATACAGGCATAACTTTATAAAATATATAATTTATCTTAAACTGTTTCGAGTTGCTCTGTAAGTATTTCCCACGCTGCCATTTTTTGTGTGTGGGTTTCCTTTAACTGGTTGTATTTGTTAAAAATATCAGCAGTATTGGGTTTCTCGTAAAATGCGGGATCGTTCATTTGCTTTTCGATGGTTACGATTTCAGTTTCCAAAGTGGCAATTTCCTTTTCAGCTTTTTCAATTTCTTTTTTAATACGGCTTACTTCGCGCTCGCGATTTTTTTTATCGTCGTTGCTTTCTTTTTTAACTGAAACCGATTCAACTTCTTTTTTAGCCTTTACAGGTTTTGGAGCCATTTCTAACTCTGCCAATGAACTAATTTTTTTAGCAGCCAAATAATCATAAATATCGCCAATATGCTCTTTAACTTTTTTATCTTTAAATTCGAAAACGCGGTTTGTAATTCCCTTTAAGAAATCACGATCGTGAGATACAACGATAACAGTTCCTTCAAAATTTTTCAATGCATTTTTCAATACATCTTTACTGCGCATGTCTAAGTGGTTGGTAGGCTCATCAAGTACCAACAAGTTATAAGGTTCCAATAATAATTTACACATGGCGAGTCGCGATTTTTCTCCACCCGATAAAACTTTTACCTTTTTAAATGATGCTTCTCCTCCAAATAAAAATGCGCCTAAAAGTGTTCTGATGTGCGAACGCATTTCTCCTGCGGCAACATTATCAATAGTGTCAAAAACGGTATCCTCTCCGCTAAGTGTTTCTGCTTGATTTTGAGCGTAATATCCAAGGTGCACATTATGGCCTAATTCCATTTCGCCCTGGTATTTTTCAATACCCGCAATTATTTTTGAAAGTGTAGATTTACCTTCTCCGTTTTTTCCTACAAAAGCAATTTTATCACCTCTATGAATTTCAAAATCGATGTTATCTAAAATTAATTTTACATCATACGTTTTCGAAAGGTGTTTGCCTGTAACAACCGTTTTGCCTGAACGCTGAGGCTTTGGGAAATAAAAGTGAATAGTTGCAGTTTCTTCATCATCCACCTCAATTTCTTCAATTTTATCCAACTTCTTGATAAGCGATTGAGCAAACTTTGCTTTATTAGCTTTTGCTCTGAATTTATCTATTAACTTCTCGGTATGTTCGATATATTTTTCCTGATTTTTTTGAGCGGCGCGTTGTTGGTCGATGCGCTCTTTTCTTAATTCAACAAAGGTGGAATAGTTAGCAGGATAATCATAAATTTTTTGACTTACAATTTCAATTGTTCGCTTGGTAACATTATCTAAAAATGTTCTATCGTGCGATACAATCATAATTGCACCCGGATACGATTCCAAATATGTTTCTAACCACTGAATACTTTCAATATCTAAGTGGTTGGTTGGTTCATCTAGTAATACCAGTTCGGGTTTGCTCAACAGAATTTTCGCTAATTCAATTCGCATTTGCCATCCACCACTAAATGTTTCAACAGGCAAATCAAAATCTTCACGCATAAAACCCAAACCCATTAATACTAATTCAATTTGTTTTTCGATGGTTGCAACATTTATTATTTCGAGTCGGTGAGAAATTTCTTGAATCTCATCAATAATTGTATGGTACGAATCACTTTCATAATCGGTTCTTACTGTTAACTCGTGCTCAATTTCGTGCATCCGCTTGTCTAATTGCAATGCCTCATTAAATGCAGTTTGTGTTTCTTCAAACACAGTTTTGCCTTTCATTTTGCTTAAATCCTGGTGTAAAAATCCAATTAAGCTATCTTTAGGCAACACCACTTGTCCGTTATCGGGCTTCTGCATTCCACTCATAATTTTCATTAATGTGGATTTTCCTGCTCCGTTTTTACCAACTAAACCAACGCGATCGTTTTCTTTTAAAGCGAACGAAACATCTTCAAAAAGGAATATCCCACCAAAATGAATGGATAAATTTTGCACTGAAATCATGGCGCAAAGGTAAGCAGATACTGCCGGATTAGCAGCAAGTAGTTAATTAATATACGAATTTAGTCTCTACAACCCCCGTTGGCAAAGTGTTTTGCCGCCAATAACAACTGTATTTTACGCTAGTTAGTTTTTAACAACCTGTTTGCTGTTTCTTGATGAGGTAGTAATTGTTTCACATATATAAATACCTGCAGGAGCAGTTTCGAATTCAACAGTTTGCCCGGAAAAAGTATAATAGCGAACAGATAAAATTTCGTCTTTAAAACTACATGCTATCACATCGCTTTCTGTGGAATTAAGGTCATAGTCGACCTGTTTCAACTTATAATAGGTCATTCCGGTAATCGGCGCATCGTCAATGAAGCTATACTGATGTTCAACCGTAGAAGTGCCGCTTCCGGCAATTACACCGATTTCTTCAAACAATTCACCGTCTACAGAGCGTAATACCGCATATTCGTTGCAATTGGTTTCCGAAGCCGTAGTCCAATCTAAAGCTACAAAACCCAATTCTGCTTTTGCCTCAAAGTTTACGAGTTCAATAGGTAAAGGGGCGTTATAGATAAAATAGGGACACATAGTAGTAAATCCACCGGTGCCACCGCCTCCGGTCATATGGGTTTGAAAGCAAAATGTATAGCAAGCCCCCGGAGTTAAACCCGACCAAGTAAAATAGGGTAATGTATAAGCAGGTAATGCAACACAACCGGGCGAGCAAGTGTATAGATAGAAATTATCAAACCAAAGTGAATACCCTCCTGTTGCTGTAAATGAAAATCCTGCATTTAACATAAGTGTGGTGCCGATACTTGTTAAAGTGTAGCAATAAGTAGCATTTTTAACGGCCGGACTAATCGTATTACAGCATCCGGAATCAGTTAGCATTACATAAGTTGGTGCTGCTAGCAGGCCATCGCAAACTATAGGTCCGTTTGGAGATGCGCATGAACCTGCTCTTTCGTCACCATTGCTAGATATAATACCTTCAGGGATATGGTCAAAAGTATAATTTTGGCCAAGGCAGATGTTCACAAGGGAGCATAAAACAAGCGTGTGTAAAATTTGCTTCATAACTCAATATTTTTTTCAGGCTTAAGCCGAGGAGAGGGCTACCCTGCATTAATTAAGTTTAAAATTAAAGGTTTATGTCACAAAACCAAACATATTTTGAAATATTTTGTAATGAAATGGCAACTTTGAGGCCCGGTAAACCGGAAAAAACGTTGCTAAGTGTATTAAATTATTATTACAGTAAACCAAGAAATTGAATTGAACACAAGAGTAATCAAATCTGTTTTTGTATAGGCTATACTTAAACATTCGTTCAAATTTAAAGCAGCTTATTACTGTTGAGTTGGATTACAATCAGATTATTTAATCAAATTAGTATTATTTAATCAAATTACAATTTTATATGACATCAATTTAACTAAACCTACATTTTTGGCAACGAAATTTTTATTGCAACACTGAAAACTTGCCTTGTTCTTCAATGCCATTTTCTTGATAATAGCGATACACGTAGATGCCTGTAGACAGATTAAGTGATTCGAGCATTACTGCAATTTGGCTGCGATAAATAATTTCTGTATGAATAACACGACCTCCAAGATCATAAATACTTATTGTGCCGTATGAAGTATTGTATTGAATATCAACCGATTCTGTTTGTAAATGTGTTGTTTTTCCGTTTAAATCAACTTGCGACAATTTGTAATAATTTATACCTTGAAAAGGATGCGCATCTACAGCAAAATAAGTGGTTTTGTCTGTCGTATTTCCTTGGCCATCAAGTTGCATAAATGGTTCAAATACTTCGCCTGTTGATGACCTTTCAACAATATAATAATCGTTGTTAAACTCCGATGAAGTTTCCCAAGTAAGGGCTACTGTGTTATTGTCATAAGCCTCAGCTTCGAAACTTGTAAGTGTAACAGGTAGTAGATCACAAGCAACAAAAGTGGCGCCATCAGTTAAAATCCAGTCGATAGTGTAACCTGTAATTGGCGGCGACCAGTGGTTTACCATTAAATAATAACATTCACCTGCTTCAACATGCAGTGTGTCAACCCATCCATTACCTGAAACGTCTTCTGAAACATCTGTAACAGAAGATTTTAATCCCGTGTTTCCGGTAGATGCGGCATAACTGCATCTTATAGGTGTTCCAAGTGCTCCGCAAGCAACATCGGGGCCATAAAGTGCAAAATCATAATCATCGGTATTGGTAACAGGGTCTATAGTCATGGCAAAAGTGCCACTTGTTTCAAAGCAGAAGTTATACCACGTAGAATAGTTTTCACCCCCGGCAGTGCAACCAAGACAAGATTCTGACACAAGCCCAGGTCCACTTTCCACGCCACTTACCGGCAGGTCGTCGCAAATTGCAATTGCATTAATGCAATCATTTGGGTCAGTAGCAACCGGACCAATACCGCAAGCAGAACAACTTATTGTAGCGGCCCATCCGGCTGCATTTGTAGAGGCATTTGATGTAAAACGCATCACTAAGCAACCACTTGCATTTGTTGCAGTTACAGAAAATGGAACGGCTGGCGTTCCACAAATTCTATTAGCACCGGCCACAAGTGATGTAACACCCGGAATGGCTATAGTAGTGCTGTTTTGAGTGGCACCATTGCCTACAGTTAAATAGTCTTTCGTGCAATCATTTTGTACATCAAAAGAAGTAAACGTTGCTGTAACACAATTGCCGGCAGTGTTTGGACAAAATACGCGATAGTAAGAACCAATATTGTTGCTATAATTCCCGCCGGCACCGCCATTGTCGTAGTAAGTTCCTGAACAAGTATTTACCATACAACTGCCAACATAGGTTCCATCAATACCGGCAGTTGGATGCAAATATGTTTGGCTCTGCATTGAAATGGCAGAACAAATGGAAAAAATCGAAATAAGAATCTTTTTCATAATTGTTGAGCAAATTGGGGGTTATTGATCTTCATCTTCTTTCTTAAACCTATAAGTGTAGCGTTCAAATGCTTTGTTAACGCTATACAACGTTACTGTAAATCCAGTACTTACGTCAAAAACATCAACATCAACATCAACTTGCCTTAGAGGCTCGTATTGCTCAAGATCAAGACCGGCAAGGGTATCGGCTGATGGATTAATAAGTCCATGAACATCATAGTCCATCTTATATCGCTCTATCATTGAAGGTAAGGTCATCTTTAGGTCACTAAGACTTTGGGCATCAACCAATTGGATAGAGAGCAGGAAAACGAATATTAAAAAACTACGGCTACGCATACTAAAAACAAAGATAAATAAATTCTTGATTTGAACAAATTCCTATAGCTTGCCCTAAAAGCCGATTTTTATAGGATAAAATTTGATGGTAAACTATGATAAATATTCAATTCTGGATTATTTTTTGTCGATTGGATACCATTAATTCATTACAAGTTTTTAGGTATAAAGTTGCTTACACTAATTACAAAATGAATGGTTAATTTTGATTCAAATTTTTTTATGCAAACAATTAACGCAACAACATTAAAATTTTTAAAATTATTAGCTCAAAATAATAATAAACCATGGTTTGATGTGCATAGAAATGAATACGATGTTGCCAAATCAAATTTTGTTGAATTTGTTGGGGAATTAATTCCGGCAGTTTCCTTATTTGACCAACGCATAGCGGGTTTGGAGGCAAAAAAGACTGTGTTTAGAATTAACCGCGATGTGCGGTTTTCGAAAGATAAATCACCCTATAAAAATAATTTTGGCGCAACATTAAGTGCAGGCGGTAAAAATATGCAAACAGCAGGTTATTACATTCAAATTCAACCCGGAAATAAAAGTTTTGCCGGTGCAGGTTCATATATGCCTATACCTGAACATCTTGCTAAAATAAGACAAGAAATAGATTATAATTTTAAAGATTTTAATAAAATTTTATCATCTGCAGCATTTAAAAAACAGTTTGAAACATTAGATGAAATTGAAAAGCTAAAAACAGCTCCTAAAGGTTACGACCCAACTAATCCGGCAATCGATTTGCTAAAGCATAAAAGTTTCATTGTTTCACGTCAGTTTACCGACAAAGAAGTTTTGGCCCCCGATTTTCTTAAAAATCTTGCACAATGCCTGAAAGCAAGCTACCCGCTTGTAAAATTTATTAATAATGCCATAGAAGTTTAGTATATTTGGGATGCATTCCTCTTATTATGCGCAAATTCCTCATTATAGCTCTTCTTTCGGGATTCCATTCAATGGTTTTAAGCCAAAGTATACTTGCATATCCCGATACTATTATATGCAGCACGCAGCCGGTTTGGCTTCATGCGCTGGTAGATGGAACTTACGGCACCGAAACCTACTCATATATTGAAGTGCCATTTGCACCTGAAACTGTTGGCGGAACTGTGCACAATATGATTGATGATACCCATACCGGTCCGTTTTCAATAGGTTTTGAGTTTTGTTATTTCGGCGAAACTTATACGCAGTTTTATATTGCTTCAAACGGTTGGATCAGCTTCTTAAATCCAACAAGTGCTATGGATGTGAACTGGACACCAAATGGGCCAATTCCGGATGCTGCTGCGGATGTGCCTAAAGCAGCCATTTTTGCTCCTTGGACCGACTGGCATTCAGGTTTATGCACTAATTGTATTTTTCACGAAGTGGTTGGTGTTGCACCTTTTCGCAAATTAATAGTTACTTACGATGAAGTACCCTTGTTTTCTTGCACCGGATACGAAGGCACCTTTCAATTTGTATTGCATGAAACTACCAACCAAATAGATAATCACCTTACTGCAGTGGATGTTTGTCCGGGTTGGGACTTAGGCATTGCCACTCAAGGAATTATTAACGAAGATGGAACCGAAGCCTACACCATTGCCGGCAGAAACGCTACCGATTGGTCGGCAAATGATGAAAGTTGGGTTTGGTTGCCAAGTGCAATCACTTGGTACGAAACAGTGAGCGGTACCATAATTGGCACAGGCGATAGTATTTTGGTTACGCCGGATGTAACTACCAGTTATACTGCAGAAGTTTTACTTTGCGATGGCACAACCGTAAGCGATGAAGTTGTTGTAACTATTACTACGCCTTATGATGTTACGGTTGATGTTCAAAATATTGTTTGTAACGGCACAGCAAATGCTTGGATAGATGTTGATGTAACGGGAAACACCAATCCGGTTTCCTACAGTTGGAGCACCGGCTCTGTTGAAGACAGCATTTTTGATTTAGGTCCCGGAGTTTACACTATTACCGTTCAGGAGGTTGATGGTTGTGCATTTGTTCAGGAAATAACCATCACCGAGCCACCTGTTTTAATATTAGATAGTTTGCTTACAGTTGATGTTACTTGTTTCGGTGGTAGCGATGGCCAAGTTCAGCTCAACGCCGATGGTGGTGTTACACCGTATATTTTCAGCTATAATGGCACCGACTGGCAAACCGACAGCCTTTTTACAACACTCGAAGCCGGAGTTTATACTTTCCGTGTTAAAGATGCTAATGGTTGTGAAGTATTGTTATCAAATGTGATTATTAGCGAGCCGCCGCCAACAATTGTAGATGCCGGTCCTAATTTCACTATTGAATATGGCAGTTTTGCAGTTTTAGAAGGCTCAACCGACATAGATCCGATAATTAGCATTGTTTGGACACCTGCTGAAGGACTTTCCTGCACCGACTGCCTTCAACCAACTGCAGCACCGTCGTTTAATACGGTGTATTATATATCAGTTACCGATGCAAATGGTTGTGTTGCTATTGATTCGGTAAATGTTTGGGTAAACATAGATTTTAATGTTCCAAACGCCTTTACACCAAATGGAGATGGGTTAAATGATATTTTTAATATTCAAACCGATTTATTAATCAGTTACAGCATTTCAATATATAATAGGTGGGGAGAATTAGTTTTCGCCTCATGGGATATTGGTAAAGGTTGGGATGGGAATGTAGGTGGAAACCCACAGGAGATGGGCACTTACATGTATTTTATAGAATCTGTAACAACACTAAATACGCCAATTACTAAGAGCGGTACCATCACCTTGCTTCGTTAACGATGGACATTTATGATGTTGCAGTTATCCAATTGGTTGCATCATCTGTACTTTTTTTTAATTTTTTTTTTGGTTTTCTCGGATAAACATATAGCTTTGCTCCAACTAACTAATTAATGTTAGTGCCATAAGGCTTTTAGCTTTTCAATATCTTTAGATATTAAGGCGAAAAACAAGTCTCTAATTAGCTGAAAACAGTGAATTTGCGGAAATATTCCTCAATTTTGATGTAAATCACTTGCATAAGCGAACTAAGGGCTTTAGCTTTGCGGTGTAGAAGACATATTTGAAAAATCATCTTTTATACAATATAACTATATTAAACACTTTAATTTATACGTCATGATTAGTAGAAAACTCACGTTAGCGGTATTATTACTTTATAGTGGTATTACCTTCGCTCAAACAAGCGGTGGAAGCTCATTTCCAGAAAAACCGGCAAACAAATGGCAAATTGGCCTAAACTTAGGTCTCCCTACAATACAGGGTGATATTAAGTCAGAATCTTTTGGTGGAAACCACGGACCGGCATTTGGTGCAGGTTTGAACATCCGCAAAGGATTAGGTTATGTAGCCTCTTTACGCTTACACGCAATGTATGGTAATGCTTATGGACAGGATTTCATCCAAAGTTCTTATGCATTCAATAAAACATTAAATGGAGCATTTTCAAGCAGCGATGCTGTAAATTACTCTGAAGGAGCTGACTACACTGGTAACGTGTGGGTTCCAAACTATAAAACTCAAATGGCACATGGTTCAGTTGATTTATTAATCAACTTGAACAACCTTAACTTCCACAAAGCAGATCCTAAATTTTTAGTTTATGCATTTGTTGGTGTTGGTGGTTTCATGTTCCAAACTTCATATGATGCATTAGATGCAGCAGGTAATCCTTACGATTTCCAAACAATCCTTAGTGGTTTCGGTTCTCAGAACACTTCAGAATCTGAGCGTATCGATGCAATCCATGGTGTATTGGATGGTGATTATGAAACACAAGCAGAGGTTGCTGCCCCGGTAGCGCGTGACTCATCTGAGGTTCGTGCTTCTTGGATTCGTAACCCTTCACTTTCAGGTGGTCTTGGTATTTCTTACCGCATTGGATCTAAACTTGAAATTGGAATCGAACAAAGAGCTACTCACTACTTCGACGATTTGGCCGATGGTCAGCGTTGGGAATTAGATGGTGACTACACAGATCACTATGATATGTTCCAATATACAAGCATTAATGTTGGTATCAGCCTTGGTAAAGATGAGTCTATTGACCCACTTTGGATGGTTAATCCACTTACTTACTTGTATGATAAAGTAGCAGAAATTGACCCAGATAACTTATTAAAAGATTCAGATAACGATGGTGTTATCGACCGTTTAGACAAAGAACCCGGCACTCCTGAAGGAACACCTGTTGATACTCACGGTGTTAGCTTAGATAGCGATAAAGATGGTTGCCCAGACTCAGAAGATCCTGAACCATTCTCTTCACCGGTATTGCCTATGGAAAACTGTCAGAACGTTCACTTAACTCAAGATTGGGTTGAGAACTATGTTGACCAAAGAATTAAAGAATTAGGTGCAACTCCGGGTGCAGCTAGTGACTGGATTCTTCCATACATTTTCTTTGATTTAAACAAATCAGATATTCGTCCTGATGCAGTTCCTGCTTTAAACCAGGTAGCTGAAATCATGAACAGATATAGCAAATTAAACATAGAGGTTGTTGGTCACACAGACACTCGCGCAGGTGAAGATTATAACATGAAGTTATCTGAAAACCGTGCTAGAACTTCTATCACTTACTTAACAGGTAAAGGTGTTGCAGAAAGCCGCCTTAAAATTGTTTACAAAGGTGAAACCGATGTGATGATTAAAGATGCTGACACTGAACCTGAGCATCAAATGAACCGTCGCGTTGAATTCCATATAATTAAGAACTGATATATACATATAATCATGACAGCCAAAGGGGTAGCAATTGCTACCCCTTTTTTTTATGTGCTATTTTCAAGGAGGAGCACAGTATGTTAAATGTGGTTGAATAAAACGCAAACAGCTTACCACTTCATAAGTATTTACTATTTTTATTACCTATACATAAGTACATGTTCTCTAATTACTTTTAATCGAAATAAGCAAATATGAAAAACAAAATTGGAACAAAAGACAAACCACTGGTTTTAAAAACACCTCCATTAACATCTGAATATACGATGCATGTTGATGAAAAAGATGGAAAGGAAGTTTTAGTTTGCACCGTTGGCAAAACGGTATTGCTTTACAACATACAATGCTTAAGCGATTTGCATGCTATGCTAAAAAATCATGGCGACTGGATAGAGCTTGGCAGTGCCGATGAACAAAAGCCGGCTAAGGAAGGAACTGTAGAGGCTTGGGGGCGTTCTGAAAACAATCCGGTTAAAGGTTGGTATGGATTAAAGAAAGGCCTTCGTGGTAGATTTGGCATGTATATTCCACCATTAATGGAAGCGCTTGGCTTAGCAGAAGTTACACATGATGCTAAGGGTAATAAAATGAGAGCAAAATAATAGTGTTATTAATTGTTTATCTGCTTAATTAAAAGATAGATTTTTAACATGTTGATTATTAATGCATTAAATGGCTTGAATTTATGCTAGCCATTTCGGCTTTGGTTTTGTAATGAATAATTCAAAGAGTAATAATGCAATAACCAAAATGTATTCTACAACTACTATAAAATAATTTTCAGGATAATCAGCACTTATATATGTTACATAGGTAAAGTAGATAAGCAGCGACCATAATATGGTGAACCTATAACCTGTAAATACACTTAGCATAATGAGTGGCGTAATATACCAAGGGTGCATGGTTGTAGCAAATAAGCAGTAAATAGCAAAAGCCATTTGTATGGCAAACAAAAATTTTTCTTTGTTGTATTTTATGCTCAATATGCAAATTGATATTATTGTAATTATTGGCAAAAGTTGTCGCATTAGGGTGAATGTTTCAAAATTTTCATCTTTATTAATTAGCCATTTAAGTAGATAATATACAGAGCCATTAAATTCAAATTGCTGAAAATAAAGATTCAAACTTGAAAAAATATTGGCATATTGCAGCAGCATAGGAAATAAAGTTACTACGCTGACGGCACCCGCAATTATGCTATATGTAATTGTTTTTTTGAATCCAAGTTGTTTAAATAATAACGGCATTAGCATAATTGGCCAAAGCTTTGCACCAATTGCGAATCCAAAAGCAATGGCAGATAGTGTATTCTTATTACTATAAAAAAAATAGATGGAAAGTAATAGGAAATAAATCATTATTGCCTCGAAATGTAGATTGCCGGTGAGTTCTAATATTACTAAAGGATTTAGTGTATACAACAATTGCAGGTTAGCATTTAGTTTTAACTGCTTTAATATTTTTGGAATTAACAATATGCTACCAACTTCAAAAAGGAAAATAAATAGCTTTAATATGATTTGATTTAATACTAAATGTCCGCCCGAAAGAAATGCCGACATTGCAAACATGCATTGGCTCAACGGAGGATATATTGTAAAGTAGGGTTTAGAATTTAATGATTGATAGAGACTATCATTTAGCACTGAGGTATCTGCATTCAGATAATTTTGTGCAACCACCATATCCGGCGTATAGGCATAAGGGTTTATTTGATTCACCATTAAATGTCCATCCCAAATAAACCGATAAAAATCATCGGTTAAATTGGGCATGCTGAATAAAATAATAAAGCGAATAAAAATGCCGAGCCATTTAGCTTCAAGTATTAGCTGATCTGATTTCCAATATTTGTAAATTATAACATAAAGCAGGAAAGCACAGCTATAGGTTGCAATTAAGGGGGCAAATTGAGTGCGCTCAATGCCATAATTAATTAGCAGAAATAAACCGGCAAATAAACAATAAACAACCAATCGCCAGTTTCCCGTGATTGCTGTTTTGTTCATCATTTACGGATTAAACTTTGAGTGTTTAAGCGAAAAATAGAAAATTAATGCGAAACCTGAAAATGCAAGTAAGTGGAAAGGTAACAAGCCATAGTCCTCATAATAAAAACCCATTATAATTCCGGACAGAAAATAAAGGCTGAATAAGCCTTCTAAGTAAGTAATTGGGCTTATTTTGGTTACTGTATATTTTTTATTCTTCCAAATATCTTTACCATTAACAATATTGAATTTAGGTGTGCGCACAAAAGCTGTTTGCTGCCCAAGCCAGCCTCTAAATACTGCCCA
Source organism: Bacteroidota bacterium (assembly GCA_031372705.1). GTDB lineage: Bacteria > Bacteroidota > Bacteroidia > Chitinophagales > BACL12 > UBA7236. The sequence goes on from JANMLV010000171.1 coordinate 28,029, forward strand.
AGCATTGTGTAGGCTCATACCCATTGTAATGGCCAGGAACACAGGAAAACGCAAAAGGTAAACGCTTAAGGTTTTGCGCATTGTTTTTTCGCGTTGCAATGTAGAAATATAATAAGCGTAGGCAATTGCTATAGATCCCATTAAGAAAATACTTGCGTATTTAAAGTAGTTAAAATCTATAACCTGGTTTTTAATAAATAACAACGGAACACTTAAGATTGCTGTAATAAGTATGAAAATATAATTGGTGGTGTTAAATAAATGTGCCACGGCGTGTAACTTAATGCGCAATGGTAATTCGGCATTAATAACGCGTAAGCCAATTTTCTTTGCTGTTTCGGCGCCGCCTTTGTTCCATCTGAATTGCTGCGATTTTAGAGCATTCATATCAGTTGGTAATTCTGCGGGAGCAACAACATTTTCTACATATTTAAATTTCCAGCCACGTAATTGAGCGCGATAGCTAAGGTCTAAGTCTTCAGTAAGGGTATCGGCTTTCCATCCACCTGCATCTTCTATGGTAATTTTTCTCCAAACACCGGCTGTTCCGTTAAAGTTAATGAAGTAACCGGCTGCATTTCGGCCTTGTTGTTCGATGGTAAAATGCATGTCAAGCGCAAAAGCTTGCATTTTGGTAAGGATACTGTAATCTTTATTTAAATGTTCCCACTTTGCTTGAACAACACCAATTTTATCGTCGAGGAGAAAATGAGGAATAATTTTTTTCAGGAAGTCGGGAAAAGGTACAAAGTCGGCATCAAAAATGGCAACGAATTCACCTTTTGCTTCTCTTAGGCCATATTCTAATGCACCCGCTTTAAAACCTTTGCGTTCCGGGCGACGAATTTGCTTAATATCAATGCCTTTTTGGAAATAGAAATCTACTTTTTTGCGGGCGATCTCAAAACTTTCGTCTGTAGAATCGTCGAGCAATTGAATTTCTAGTTTGTCGGTAGGATAATCGAATGCTGCTATGGCATCGATTAAACGTTCCACTACATATAATTCGTTGTAAACAGGCAATTGCACAGTTACATGCGGGTACTCAGATTCAGGAATTGTAAAAATTGTCTCTTCCTTTTTGAGATTCCGCTTGAATTTTATGTAATGAATGGCTAGACTTAACTGCATTATGCAGTAAAAGAACAGCAGGGTAATGGCTATGGTATAAATTACTATTATAGTGATTGACATGTCAATCGGTTAGGTTCAAAAATATTTAAATATGGTTGTTATAATTTTATAACCGGCCATAATTGTTCCTTTAACGGTGCCCGTAATTTTGGATACGCCTATCCTTGGGCGATAATCAACTGCAATTTCTGTAAATCTAAGCTTCTTTTTCGCAGCTTTTATTTGCATTTCCACAGTCCACCCATAATTAGTGTCCTTCATCTGCAAACTTTGCAATGCAGTCCAACTAATTGCTCTAAAAGGACCGAGGTCTGTAAACTTAGCTTTAAAAAACAACTGTATTAAAGTTGTAGCCAGCCAATTGCCAAAAATTTGCTGTGGAGCCATAGATCCTTTTAAACGCTTACCTTTCGCCCTACTTCCAATAACCATATCAAATTGGTTTTGGAGAATTGGATTTACCAGTTCGCGCATTTGCTCCGGGTAATCGGAGTAGTCACCGTCAATGAACACTACTATTTCAGGTTGGTCGGCCAATGGTTTTTGCTGAATGTAGGCAATGCCTTTCAAACAAGCTGAACCGTAGCCTTTTCTTTCTTCCAACAGCACCGTGGCGCCTTTTGATTTGGCAATTTCAGCAGTATTGTCAGTAGAACCATTGTTCACAACTATTACTTCTGAAACCAAGTCTGCCGGAATATCATTTAAAACATGCCCAATCGAACCGCTTTCATTAAAAACAGGTATGATTACGTTTATTTTTTGCATGTTTTACTTTGCGGTAGCCAACCTATAAAAAGTGCACAAAATTAGTTGAATTGTAAATGATATTTAAATAATGTTAAGAGAGAATTTTCAAATCGTTAGAACTAAACAGAATTTCGGTCCGTTTTGCGTTGTCGGAACCGTTTTCGAGCTTGAGTACACCGCGCGGACAAACGGCTGAACAAACACCGCATCCTACGCAACTGGCACGCACTATATTTTGCCCTTTTTGTGCATAGGCGCGCACATCGATTCCCATTTCGCAATAGGTTGAGCAATTGCCGCAAGATATGCACTGTGCGCCGTTTGTAGTGATTCTGAATCTGGATTTAAATCGTTGAATAATACCCATGTAAGCAGCCATCGGGCAACCAAATCGGCACCACACTCTGCTACCCATAATCGGATAAAAACCTACACCAACAACACCGCTAAAAACCATCCCGATTACAAAGCTGTAGCCTTTTGCAATATTTTTTGCTGAGTCGCCCAAAAGTTGATTTTTAAATCCGTTATCCACTAATAAAAGCACGGTAACAATAATAATGGCAGCTAAAACGCTGTGAATCATCCATCTTTCTATTTTCCAAGCCTTTAACGATTTATCGCTGAGGTGACGAAACGGGTCGCCGGCGGTTTCGGCTAATCCACCACATCCACAAACCCAACTGCAATACCAACGCTTACCAAAAAAGTAGGTTAATACCGGTGTTGCAACAAATGTCATCACCAAGCCCCAAAAAATGAAAAACATGCCGAAAGCACCTTGTGTTTGGAAATAACTGAGGGTTGAAGGAAAAATGGCATCGTAATCGAGCGGCCAGAAATAGGTTAGGTATGGTTCATAATTATAAAGTGCCTTCATAATTCCGGGCAACAACCAAGCAAAACCAAGCTGAAAAAACATAACCGAGGTAGTTCTAAGCATTTGATAGCGGTTATGGCGATATTTATATATGAATTTGAATCCCATTACCAAAACAGCAATGGTATATAGTGTTCCATAAACAAACCATTGGTCGGCCGGCGCGTTGCGGAGCATTTCACTCAAAGGATTAAACATGTTAACCAGACCC
>JANMLV010000174.1:0-31528 GCA_031372705.1 Bacteroidota bacterium
GCAATTGGGTATTAATTAATAAAAAAAGCGACTGCAATAGTTGATGAATCAGCGCAAAAGCAGTATTCTAAAACTGAAGGCGAGAAGAAAATTTCATGTGGCTCTGTATTACCGAAAGCAGACGACAAAAATGTGGTAATAACATTTACCATCGACGAAAATAATAAAATTCATATTGTTGAAGTTTTGGGTGGATATGCATATATCAATCATTACATCAAAACTTCGTTGGAGGGCAAAGCCATTAAAAGTGAGAATGCGATACCGGGAATAAACTATGTTATGACTGTTAAATTACCTACTTCAGTGTAAGTGTAGCTTATAAATAATATAGCCTTCGTTAAACAACGAAGGTTTTTTTTTGCTCGCACGGTGCCAAGCATTATTCCAAGCTGTTAAAACTTTTGACTATTTTTGTTACGGCTTTAATCATCAAACTTTAGCAGAATATCAGCACATCCATAACTAGGTTTATGCGACTTCATGCGATGGATGATGATAGTATAATTTAAACAATTACTTCAAAATTTTATTTATTCAGATATGCGTTTATCATTTTTAATTGCATTAGCATTATTATCGTTGCCAATTACTGCTCAGCAGGTGCAGTGGAATTCATCGAGAATTTTATTAGAAATTGAAAAGCTAAATAACACTGCCAGCGTATTGTATATTGCTGCGCATCCCGACGATGAAAATACAAGATTGATAACGTATTTGGCAAATGAGCAGCGCGTTCGAACCGGGTATTTATCGTTAACACGCGGAGATGGCGGACAAAATTTAATAGGTGAGGAGCAAGGTGCTTATTTAGGTGTAATAAGAACACAAGAATTATTGGCGGCAAGACGATTAGACGGTGGTGAGCAATATTTTACCAGAGCGGTTGATTTTGGCTATAGCAAAACAGCAACAGAAACATTCGAAAAATGGCAGAAAGACAGCATACTTTCAGATGTTGTTTGGGTAATTAGAAATTTCAGACCCGATATCATCATTACCCGATTTCCTGCCGATGAACGCGCAGGACACGGACACCATACAGCAAGTGCAATGCTCGCTGAAGAAGCATTTGCCGCAGCGGCAGATCCAAAAATGTTTCCGGAGCAATTAAAAAATGTTTCGGTATGGCAAGCACAACGACTGTTTTGGAATAATTCAACTTGGTGGGATAAAGATTTGCCAAATAAAATTTCAACAGGTGCGCCGGAGTTAGCGGTGTTTGATGTTGGTGGATATAATACTTTGCTTGGAAAAAGCTATGGTGAAATTGCAGCTGAAAGCAGAACAAACCATAAAAGTCAAGGCTTTGGAAGTACGCCAACACGAGGTGAACAAAAAGAATATCTCGAATTAAAAAAAGGTACTGCGATTAAAGATGCTAATATATTTTATGGTATAGCAACCGATTGGGAAAGATACAGGCAAGGTGCCGACTTACAAATAGAAATAGACGCAATTATTGCAAACTTTGATATTTCGTCTCCCGGCAAAGCTATTGATGGATTATTGCGTGTTTATAATGCACTTGCCGCAATGCCTTCCGACCAATTAATTGAATATAAAAAACAGCAAGTTCAAAAAATAATTGCTGCTTGTTTAGGTTTATGGTTAGAACCTGTTGCTACTAAAGATATGGTTGCAAACGGCGATAAACTCCAAATCGTCAGCAATTCATTAAAACGCACCGACTACCCAATTTCTTTAGAGTCGATTACCGTATTAGGCAGCGATTATAAAAGCGGAGAAATATTGCCAATTGGTATTAACCAAGTGGATACATTTAATATCGTTATTCCGGAAAATATTTCTTCAACGCCATACTGGCTATCCGGAAAATATGAGGGTCTTTTTAATGTTGCTGACAGGAAATTAATTGGCAAAGCTGAAAATGACCCGGTTATATCTTTTGTGTATCATATAAAAATTAAGGATAATGTTTTTGCTTATTCGCGTGGTGTAGTATTTAAAGAAACAGATGCGGTAAAAGGAGAAATTTATAAACCATTATCAGTAGTGCCTAAAGTTATTGTAAGCGCTTCAAATTATAATGTGTTGTTTCCAAATGGCGGTACGTCTTCATTCAGCATCGACGTTAAATCTAATACCACTGATACCGTTCGAGGAAGTGTACGCTTATTCGGCAATAAATTAAATGTGAATAATCTGGCATACAAGTTGAACGAGGTTAATCAAATAGAAAATATTAAATTTAATATCAATGCTCCTGCTGAACCCGGAGTTAAAGAAGTGCCACTTCAATTAAACGATGATAAGCAAGATGCACTGTTAGGTAAAGCAGCACAAAAAGTAACCATCATCGAATACGACCATATTCCTCGTCAAGTTATAATTGAAGATGTTATGGTTAAATTGGTGACATTTGATGCAGCAATTTCTGCACGAAAAATAGTTTATATTGATGGTGCCGGCGATTTAGTTGACGAAAGCTTAATGGCTATCGGTTTAAATATTACTACGGTAAAACCGGAATCTGTAACCGCTGAAATGTTGCAAAAATTTGATGTCGCCATTATAGGCGTTCGCGCATATAACACAGCAAAATCGATGATTGACAATCATGCATTGCTTATGCAATTTGCAAATAATGGTGGTGTTGTAATTGCACAGTATTCTACTAACTGGGATATGTACATAGAGCAAATTGGCCCTTATCCATTTAAATTAACGCGCAGCAGAGTTACCGATGAAAATTCGCCGGTAGATTTTTTATTGCCGGAGCATCCTATTTTAAACACACCAAATAAAATATCACAGAACGATTTTACCGGTTGGATACAAGAACGCGGAATATATTTCGCAGGCGATTTAGCACCTGAATATCAAACGCCGTTAGCTTTTACAGATCCGGGAGAAAAACCGCAAGCTGGTGGATTAATTATTGCTGATTATGGCAAAGGTGCGTTTATATATACCGGCTTGGCATTTTTTAGAGAATTACCTGCAGGTGTTCCGGGAGCATATCGTTTAATGTTAAATATGATTGACTACAAGAAGCCGTAAATCAATATATCGTATGGAGCAATCGAACAAAAAATATTGGAATGCTTGGTATGTGGGTGTTGTTATTGCACTGCTAATTGAAATAATTATTTTCACGGTATTAACCATGCGTTATTCATGAATTGGATCGACTGGGTGGTAATGTTCGGAACGTTGTTGCTGATTGCAGGATTCGGCATCTATAAAACCAGAACGGTGCATACGGCTCAGAGCTATTTGAAAGGCGATGATGAAAAACGTTGGTGGGAAATTGGCTTAAGTGTTATGGCAACGCAAGCCAGTGCTATTACATTTTTATCGGTTCCCGGACAAGCATATGACGATGGCTTGCGATTTATCCAGTTTTACTTTGGGTTGCCTTTAGCAATGATTGTAATTGCAGTTTTTTTTATCCCAATGTATTATAAATTAAAAGTGTATACCGCATATGAATTTTTAGAACGTCGCTTCGATTTAAAAACCAGAACGTTTACCGCACTCTTATTTTTAGTGCAACGTGCATTTTCTACAGGTATTACCATTTATGCGCCTTCTATAATTCTTTCACAATTATTGGGTTGGGATTTAAATACAACCGTTATTTTTATTGGAGGCATTGTTACATTATATATTTTATCAGGCGGCACTAAAGCTGTTGCCGTAACGCATAAACAGCAAATGTTGGTTATTTACGTGGGCATGTTTACGGCTTTCGGTTTCTTAATTTATTATTTGAGCGAATTCCTCAGTTTTAATGAAAGTTTAAATGTTGCAGGTGCATTAGGTAAAATGAATATCATCACAACAGGTTCCGAAAGTGGTAAATTTGATTGGAGCGACAGGTATAATATTATTTCCGGATTAATTGGCGGATTATTTTTGCAACTCAGTTATTTCGGAACAGACCAAAGCCAAGTAGGACGATACCTTGGTGGTGAATCGGTTAAAGAAAGTCGCTTGGGATTAATGTTTAACGGGTTAATGAAAGTGCCGGTTCAGTTCTTTATTTTATTAACGGGGATATTGGTTTTTGTATTTTATCAGTTTACACCACCGCCGGTTTATTTTAATCAAGTGGCTTATGAAAAAACCATGAATTCGGAATATGCGCAGGAACTAAAAATTTTAGAAGATAAATATCTCGCAACAACTACAACGCAATCTGCATTAAACCGAGCATTAGCCGATAACAAGATAACCGCAGACGAAACACAAACCATTGAATTGCAAAAAGGATTTCATGCAACAGATAGCTTGCGGAAAGAAATTAACAAAGTAATTGTAAAGGCTAACCCCGGTGTAGATGATGACCATGATTATATTTTCATGCATTTTGTGATGCAGTATTTGCCAATTGGTTTGGTAGGGTTACTATTTGCAGTAATATTTTCTGCGAGCATGAGTTCAACTTCTTCGGCGTTAAATGGTTTGGCTACCACATTTTCGGTCGACATATATAAACGCCTCATAAATAAAGATGCGAGTGAAAAACAACATTTAAATGCCAGTAAACTTTTAACCGTTATTTTCGGCGCAATGGCAATTGGCTTTGCATTAGTCTGTTCTATGTTTGATAATTTAATTGAAGCAGTTAATATATTAGGCAGTTTATTTTACGGCACTATTCTTGGAATTTTTCTCACAGCTTTTTTAATTCGAAGGGCAGGAGGTACAGCTACATTTATTGCTGCATTAATTTCCGAAGCAATTATTTTATATCTCGATTTCAGTGTTCGGTATAATTGGAATACACCAAAACTTGAAATAGGATATTTATGGTATAATGTTATTGGGTGTGTTTTGGTATTGGGATTTGCTTATTTACTCAGCTTTATTATGCGCAATAACAAGGTTGTCGCATCGCAATAAAAAAGCAGGCTATTTGCATAACCTGCTTTTTATTATTTAAAAAAAACTATTTTAACTCATTGCTGCATATATCATTGCTGCTGCAATACTGGCAATGGTGGTATAGCCGGCATCGTAAAATATTAACCATTTATTGCGCATGGTATATATATAATGCACATAGGTGGTAAGTCCTGAAAAAATTAGGCCGATAATTAGTCCAAATTGGGCAGCATCACTTATGCTAATGCCCGGTTCCATTAATCCCGCCATAAATATCACAATAATGAGTTCCACTAAAAATGTAATGGCATAACCGCGCTTGCTGAAATTCGCTTTAATTTGTTCGGCATCGAGTCCGGCGGCCTGCATCCACCCTTTTCCAAGGATGCCATACCATGCAGCACCGATTACGTAATAGGCAGCTCCGCCCGCTAGAGCAGCCACCCAGTCTAAGTTGTCGAGTAAATTGTTAATCATAGTAATTGGTTTTACGTTAAAATTAGGTGCTTTTTTACCGTATTTCAAGTATTTTACACAGTTTAACAATGTTGAAATACTGTTTTAACATAGGTTTTGGGCACTATTAACACAATTAAAAGGAACTAATGCCTCCCGATTTTACTTAATTTTACACCATGCAGCAATACTTAAATTTGTTACAAGACATTCTGGATAAGGGTAATCCTAAGTCTGATCGCACCGGGACAGGCACAATTAGTTTGTTTGGCTATCAAATGCGTTTTGATTTACAAGAGGGTTTTCCCCTGCTAACAACCAAAAAGTTGCATACAAGAAGCATTATCCATGAATTATTATGGTTCTTGCAAGGAGATACGAATATTAAGTATCTCTCCGATAATAATGTGCGCATTTGGGATGAATGGGCAGATGAAAATGGTAACCTCGGTCCGGTTTATGGTCACCAATGGAGAAGTTGGCCAACATCTGATGGCAAAACAATTGATCAAATATCTAACTTGATTAATCAAATTAAAAAGAATCCCGATTCGCGCAGATTAATTGTTAGTGCATGGAATGTTGCCGATATCGAAAAAATGGCATTACCTCCTTGTCACTGCCTTTTTCAATTTTATGTGGCTGATGGTAAATTAAGCTGTCAATTATATCAGCGCAGCGCCGATACCTTTTTAGGCGTGCCTTTTAATATTGCAAGTTATGCTTTACTTACAATGATGGTTGCTCAAGTTTGTGATTTACAACCGGGTGAATTTATTCATTCCTTCGGAGATGTACATCTTTACAACGACCATTTAGAACAGGCCAGATTGCAACTTACACGCGAGCCTAAGCCATTGCCTCAAATGAAAATAAATCCTGCTGTAAAAGATATTTTCGGATTTACAATTGATGATTTTGAGTTAGTAAATTACGACCCGCATCCACATATTAAAGCAAACGTTAGCGTTTGATATCATTTTATAAATTAGTTATATCATGCCAATTTTTTCAATTATAGTTGCTTTTGCTGATAATAATGTTATTGGATTAAAAGGTGATATGCCTTGGCTTAAGTTAAGTTCCGATTTAAAATATTTTAGATTAAAAACCACAGGACATTGGTGTATTTTAGGACGGAAAACCTATAATGCTTTAGGCAATAAAGTATTGCCGGGCCGTAAATTTTTAATTGTTACCCGCGACCGCGATTTTATTGCTGAAGACAGTATTGTTTTACATTCGTTAGATGCAGCTGTAAATCATGCCGTATTAAGTGATGAGCAAGAGGTGTTTGTATTAGGCGGCGGCGATATTTATAAGCAATCGATGGATTTTGTAACACGTGTTTACCTAACCCGCATCCATGCAGCGTTTGATGGCGATACCCATTTCCCTGAACTTGGCAGTGAATGGCATTTGGTATCGGAAGATAAACGGTATAAAGATGAAAAAAATCCATACGACCATGATTTTCTTATTTATGAGAAAAAATAGATAATTTCATCCCCGAATATGAGCCAACAGCAAAAACACACAACGAGGGGAATTCTTAATCTTACTGTATTAGTCGCCGCACTTGGATATTTTGTAGATATTTATGACTTACAATTATTTAACCTGGTTAGTAAAACCAGTTTAAAAGGTATCGGCATAACCGATCCTGCATTAATTGATTATTGGGATGTTCGATTATTTAATGTTCAAATGATAGGAATGCTTTTTGGAGGTATTCTTTGGGGAATAATGGGAGATATTAAAGGCAGAAAATCAATCTTATTCGGAAGTATTTTATTGTACTCAGTTGCAAATATTTTAAATGGTTTTGTAGATAACACTACGCAATATCAAGTGGTGCGATTTTTTGCTGGGTTAGGGCTCGCCGGTGAACTGGGCGCAGCAATTACGCTCGTTGCAGAAATCATGAGCAAAGAAAATCGCGGATACGGAACCATGCTCATTGTTAGTGTCGGTGCGTTAGGCGCAGTAGCAGCATTTTTTATTACATCGCATGTCGAATGGCGAACGTCGTATTATATTGGTGGCGGTTTGGGACTTGCATTGTTGGCGCTTCGTTTTGGCACTTTTGAGAGCACGATGTTCGATTCGGTAAAACATGAAAATGTTACGCGGGGAAATTTTATTTCCTTATTTACCAATAAAGAAAGATTTAAAAAATATGTTTATTGTATAATGATAGGTATTCCTGTTTGGTATTGTATAGGCGTATTAATGAAATTTAGTGAAAGGTTTGCCGGTGAATGGGGTTTAGATGTGTCAGGCGATAAAGGCATTCAAATTCGACGCACAGCAATTATGTTGAGTTATGTCGGTTTATGTGTTGGCGATATTTTAAGTGGATATTTAAGTCAGGTTTTTCGTTCACGTAAAAAGGTTGTCTTAGGATATTTAATAGCTACTATTATTTTAGCGTTGCTCTATTTAAATATTAAAAGCACTTCAATGGCGCTATTTAATACTATGTGTTTCTTGTTAGGTTGCGCTACCGGTTATTGGGCATTATTTGTAACCATAGCTTCAGAACAGTTCGGAACCAATATCCGTGCAACGGCAACCACAACAGTCCCCAATTTTGTGCGCGGGTTTGTGGTACCGCTCACATTGGGCTTCTCAGCGTTAAGTGCCAACTACAACAATATAAATGCTGCACTTATTGTCGGAGCCATATCACTTACATTAGCAATTGCATCAATTTTGGCCGTAAAGGAAACTTTTGGCAAAGATTTGAATTATGTAGAAATGAGTTAAAATTTCGAATGTTTTATTACAGAATCCATTGCTGCTAAAGGTTTTGACCGAATTTGCTTTCCTGCGCCAATCATTTCTCTACGCATAAATAACACGCAATACCGTTTATATGGATGGTATTTGCAGTTGTTTATTCAATTTACGTTTGTTAGGTGGTATACATCACTTATTCATCTCGCCAAAACAGCCTGATTAACCGTTTTACTTTTGGGTCATTGATTTAATCGCCTACTAAGGCAATTCAAAAAATTACTAAAACAAAAAACGTCTGTTATGAGAAAAATTAACACACTTATTATTACTTGCCTATTTATTTTAGGCTTCACGGGAAAGGTTGTTGCATGCGACAACTCTTCATTTTCATTATTAAATATGACCGACCTTGGTGGTGGTCAATATGAATTTACTGTTGAATTTTGTGCCGGCGGCGGAATTGGCGGTGCATCAAACGGAACAGGAACATGGTTTGTAGAAGCTATTGGTGGTGCAACATTTGCATCTTATCCTGCTTCATTAACTAGTCCGCAAACAGCAGCAATTTATGCTTCTTATGTTGAGCCTTATTTAGGTAATGAGTATCTTGTTTATGAATTATCGTCATACCCGGGAACCGGCTGGGGAGCAGATTGGTGGACTACTACATCAGGTGGTTGGGGCCCTGCAGGTGCTTATTGCGTAACTTTTACATTTGTTACTAACGGAATGCCTACTCAATTAATATTAGGTGGTGCCGAAGGTGCAGGTGTTGGTGTAGCTCCTTATGGTTGCAATGGTTTACCTGAAATGGAAATTAACTTTGGTTTAGCTGCAGATGCAGGTCCTTCATTTAATCTTTGTCAAGGAAATTCAGGCACTTTAACTGCATCTGCTTCAGGTGGAACTGCTCCTTATTCTTACTTGTGGAGCACCGGTGCAACTACTGCCTCAACTACAGTTACACCTTTAGTTAATACAACTTATACAGTAACTGTTACTGATGCATTAGGCAATACTGATATTGATGATATTCCGGTATATGTTAATGTTGGCGCAGTTGCAAACGCAGGTCTCGATAAAACAATTACTAAAGGTTACGGCGCAACATGTGTAACATTAAATGGTAGTGTAACAGGCATGACAGCACCATATACCTATTTATGGAGTAACGGTTCAACTTCAGCAGCACCATCAGTTTGCCCTACGGTAACAACAACCTATACATTAACAACAACCGATTATTATGGTTGCACTTCAACTGATGCTGTAACAGTAACAGTTAAAGATGTAAGATGCGGACCTTCATTAACTAAAATTTATGTTTGTAAAAGTGGAACAACAAAATGTATTAATTATGGACAAGTTGCAAGTCATCTTACATCGGGATGGGTATTGGGTGCTTGTTGGATGAAATTAGATGATGTAACAGCAGAAGGCGAAAATCCAATTGCCATTTTCCCTAACCCTGCAGCAAATCAAGCAGAAATAGTATTTGTTATGGCTGAAGACGCTACTGCAACAATATCAATTTATAATATTGCAGGTCAACAATATCCATTACAAAATGCAACTGTTCAAGCTTTTGGTGGTCAAGAAATTACACACGAAATAAATGTAAACGAATTACCTGCAGGTATTTATCAGGTATTTGTTACTACAAGTTATGGTCAAGTGTTAACAGAAAAACTGGCTGTTGTTCGTTAATTACTGACTATTCAGTTCATCTTAAGAAAAGCCTTCTATTTATTGGAAGGCTTTTTCTTTATTTTAATTAAAACCTATTGCTATGAAAAATAAAACCAAACGAATAATTATTGGAAGCGCAATTACAGTGCTCATTACCATTGTTGTTGTGTTATATTTTTTAATTACTGCCGAAAATAAGTTGTTTGCCGAAAAAGGAATAACTGTAAAAGCAACAATTACCGAGAAATGGGAAATTGACCGCAAAGCAGGCGGCAAGCGCGACATGGATTATTACTTTAAGGTTAGTTTTTTTACTGAAGGAAATAATCCCGTTAAAGTAGCGGATACTCAAATTGCAGACACTGTTAGTTCAGGTGCTGATGATATTATTAATAAAATATTTGATGATGTAGATTTATCAATCGGCGATTATGAAACAGCAGAGTGTTCAGTAAATAGCGACGATTATTACGATTTTAATGTTGGCGATGAGATAAATATTATTTACCTCTCTGATAACCCGAAGCGGATTAGGGTGGATGAATAATTAGAAATACTGTTATTGTTTTATAGGGGTTACCCTTTATATATGATTTAGGGCTATGAACTCACTGCCGATAGGGTTGATGGGTTCATTTTAGTTTAAAAAATAATTTTGATTTTGCTTTTAACCCAATATCAGAAAATGTTTCCTGTTAGATACGAAGTTCAAGTGTCCACTTTTTAGGATTCACCAAAATCCGTGAATCTGCAGTAAAATGACAAAAATTTAGCGCAAAATCCTAGTTTGGAAAAAGTTTAGTGATTAATTTTATAAAATTATGATTTGGGCACTAAATTAAATAATCATCGGAGCTAGCTGTATTGTCATTGATTTGTCCGAACTTCCAAGTGAAAGTTACAATTTAACAATACAAGATAATGTAAATACATTATTTAAAATAGTAAAATTAAAACAGTGAAGAATCTTTGTATTTTAATAATTTTAATTATCTCATTGTCTTACAGTAAACACGCTGCCTGTCAATGGGTTAAAATTGCCGATTTACCAAATAGCAATTTCACAGATTTATATTTTATTGATGACTCAGTTGGGTTTACAATTGGAGGTGAATTTGTTTATAAAACTACAAATGGTGGCTATAGCTGGGATTCCACTAAGCTTGGAGATGCTTTAGATAATCTTTATGAATTTGATTTTATTAATCAAGATACGGGATTTATTGTTGGAGAAGTTTCTGGAGCACGTGCATTTATAACCCAAAATCAAGGTTTAAACTGGGATACTATTGGACCTTATACATTTAGTTCTGATATAGCTATTATTAACTCGAATGAATTTTTGTGGTGTTTTGGGGGGTATCCGGGGATTTGGATTTACAATGTATCATTAGGCTTAGAAATGTCTTTAGACCCTGGAGTAACGCCTGCTGATTTAAAAGTATTTTCAGAAGATACTATTTACGTAGGGGGTGGAGGATTTTCGAGAAGTTTTGATCGTGGAGAAAATTGGGAAATAATTGAAATGCCCGGTATTCTGTGGATGGATTTTCCTACTCCTCGAGTTGAATATGCCGCAGCGGACAACTACTTTAAAACGATTGATTATGGTGAAACATGGGTTGAGCTTGAACTCCCATATTTTTTTGATGGATGTACTTCCCCTGAGGTGGTTTCCGATTCTGTTGCATATTTCCCTTGTGGATACGACGATGTTTTTGATTATCATGGGATTATGAGAACAAATGATGGAGGTGAATCTTGGATTTTTACAGGGTCAGACCCTCCATTGTTTGATAATGATGCGATTGGTAAAATTTTCTGTTTGAATAAAGATACTTGTTGGTGCGTGACCTATGCAGGCCAAATTTATTTTACCACCAATGGCGGCGGAGAAACTGAAGCTCCTGTGGCAATTATAGAAAATCAAGAAACATCATTTTCTGTAACACCAAACCCAACCTCAGGTAGATTAAATATTACTAGTGAAAAAACAATCAACACCTTATTAGTGTATGATATGTTTGGAAATCAGGTAGTCAATGAAGTGAATGTTTATCAAAAAGATTTTAAAATTGATGTAAGTTTTCTGCTATCAGGTTTATACATTATCCTTATTAATCAACAATATTCAAAATTTATAAAAAATTAAGATGAGCAAAATAATTTATATAATTTTAATTTGCTTTTTATGCAATAAAGTGCATGCACAATGGGAGATTCAAGATATAAGCCCACAAGGTTGTTTAAGCGAAATCGAGTTCACGTCAAAATTAAAAGGATATATTGTTGGAACCGAAACCATAGGAACAACAGATAATGGAGGCGATACTTGGGTTTGGGATTTATCAATGAATGGATCCTTTAGAATTATTGATTTTATTAATCCGGATACTGCTTTGGTTTGTTGCTTTCCTGATCTTGGGCAAGATGTAATGATTACCTATGACGGAGGCAATACTTGGGAGTTACCCGATTTATATGTGAGCGTTGAAACTGAAGATATGGAGTTGGTTCCAAATGGTAATATTTTTCTTACTGTGGGAACTGCCTTTGACGGCTCATATATATTTGGCACGGCCGACTTTTACAGCTATACAACTAGCGTATTGATAATTTCTCCTTCTATTCCTCCGTTTGATATTGATTTCTTAACAAATGATATAGGTCTAGTTTGTGGAAGACTTGAAGCTGCTGAAGGCACATCTGTATTCAAAACAGTTGATGGCGGTGATAATTGGTATACCAATGAAAGTATGAATGGTCCGGTTTATGAAATGTCTTTCCCATCCTTGAACATAGGTTATGGAATAGGTGATGAAAGTCGGGTTTGGAAAACTATTGATGGGGGTGAAAGTTGGAATATGCTTCCTTTTGATTTTGGTGGGTATGAGGTTATTGATGGTAATCTGATTTTAAATAATGTATACTTTTTTAATGATACTATCGGATATTTGGAGGTTGGATATATTTATCCCGATTTTACCGAGGGGATATTTATTTATAGAACTAATGATGGTGGATTTTCATGGTATCAAACGAATGTTAATCATGATGAATTTGATGGAATCAATTCTATATGGTGTACATCAGCAGACACTTGTTACGCAATAGGTTGTTTTGAAGTTTATAAAACATTAAATGGGGGTAGTATTGATACGGCAACTTCAGTAATTAATAAAAACGAATTAATTGATTTTAATATTTCACCTAACCCAGCATCCGATTTTATAAACTTTCATTCATCTAAGAATATTCATATTGAAAATATTAATTCTTATAACTTATATGGGCAAGCAATTAAAATTGAATTTGATGAATCCGGGTTTGCTGATATCGAAGAGCTAAATCCCGGGATTTACTTTACCGTAGTTAAAACAACCTCAGGGACTCAAGTAAAAAAATGGGTTAAAAAATAATTTGAAAATAATAATTTAAGTTTTAAATTCATTAGAAGTTTTACTATTTCAAAAGAAAATAAAAACGAAAAAAATAAAAGAAAGTAGCTTGTAGATTGAGAGGATGTTAATTTTGCAAGAAGGAACGGAATAAAGCGTTATCAGTGTACGGATGGCTTTGTTTGAGCAATAGTTCCTTGTAAAATTATCCTCTGAGCAAGAGGTCTGTGAATTGAATCATTCATTTAAGATTTACCATGAAAATTATTGACTTTAAAATTTTAATTTCTTAGGCAAAAAGGATGTTTAAATTTCCTCGATTAATTGTAAAGTGATGTTGAAGTTGTTGTATTAATGCTCAAGATTCTTCAAAACAGTATCCTTCTTCCGTTGTGAAACCGGAATATTCGTGCCGTCTTCTAATATCAACATACCGCCTTCCGACTTATCGAAAATGCGTATTTTATCAGGGTTTACCAAAAAGGAGTGATGTGTACGCACAAAACCAAGCGGCTCCAATAAACTTTCGTATTCTTTTAAGTTTTTGGACACTAAAATATTTTGGTGATTCGATAAAACAAACTTTGTATATATGCCATCTGCTTCACAGTATAATATTTCATCAATTTTTACATAGTAGGTTTTATGTATATCCTTCAAAATTATTTTTTTGGGTTGGTCACTTTTATTATTCATTTGCTCCAATAAAAATGCAAGTTGCTTGCCGGGGTCTTTTGTAATGTTTTGATGCGCCTTATTTACACTTCGTTGAAGTTCGGTCGGGTCTATGGGTTTTAAAAGGAAATCCATGGCACTGAATTTAAATGCACCAATTGCATATTTGTCGTGCGCTGTTATAAATATTAATTGAAAATTGTAAGTTTCTAATTGATTTAAAATATCGAAACCTGTTCCATCGTCAAGCTCAACATCAAGAAATACTAAATCAGGCTGATACAAAGCAATCGCATTTATACCATTAAAAACACTATCAGCCTCATGTATACTGCTTACTTCCGGGCAAAAACCGTGTAACATCTCCAGTAACCCTTTTCTGATATTTGCTTCGTTATCAATTATTAGCACTCTCATGTTTATCAATTTTAGGTAAATAAATTTTTACGGTAACACCTGCACCATTACTATTATTGTCGATAGTGAAACTAGCTTTTGTTTTAAGCTTAATATTGAGTAGATAAATTCTGTCCTTAATAATTTGGCTTGCGCGTGAAATATGTTCCGTTGTTTCTTTTCTGGTTGCCATCAAACCCTTACCGTTGTCGATTATGGTAATAACCACATTGTCGGCCTGTTCGTCGAACAACACATTTAATTCACCCATGTAATCGATACCACTAAACCCATGTTCAATTGCGTTTTCAACAAAAGGTTGAATAATCATTGATGGAACCATTAGCGATTCTATTTCAAAATCTTTTACCAAATCAAGGTTGTAGTTAAATTTATATGGGAAACGAATTTTTTGTAACTCCAAATATTCGCGCAAAAAGTCGACTTCTTGTTCAATGGTAACATAATCTTTATAAGTGCTTTCCAGTGTTTCGCGCATAATATGCGAAAATTTGGATAGGTTGCTCGCAAGTTGCTTACCATCGTTTTCACGCAGCGCAAATGATTGTAAAGCCGTTAATGCATTAAAAAAGAAATGTGGATTCATTCTTGCTCTGTTCAATCGCTGTTCTGTTTCGAGTATGGTTTGTTGATGTTTGAGGTTTTTTTGGCGATAATACAACCAAATACTCAGTGCAACTAATAATGCAATTGCAATTCCGGCAATAAGAAACCGTATTTTAAGGCTGTTGATTTCATCTTGTTGATGTAATTCTTTTATGGTTTGTTCATTCTTTGCTTTATTATATTGCTGTTCTAAGTCGTTAATTACTGTTGTTTTTTCGATATTGGTTAAACTGTCGTTTTTAGTTTTAAAAATTTCAAAGTAATTCAATGCTTCCGCAGGTTTACCGTATTCTTTATACGAAAGATATAATTGTTCATAAAACGCCATAGTGATTTTTTCCACGCCAAACGGTTTTGCAAGTGCTAAGCCTTGTTGTAAATTAGTGATGCCTGTTTCATGTTTGCCGAGTGCACTAAGACTTTGGCCTTTCCTAAGCAAAGCGGAGATGCGCAATTGATCCATCCCTTGCGGAGGTGTTAATTCGAGCACTGTATCGCAATAGGCAATGCATCTTTCGTATTGCTCATATTCTAATTCTAAGCCTGCGAGTAAATTATAGCTTTTAATTGCATAATAGGGGTTACTGGTAAGTTTGGCATATTCTAGCGATTTAGGAGCTAACACTTTCATGCTATCCAAATATTTTTTGTTTTTTGTAATTTCATACATCATACCATAATCACTTGCCAAGTTGGAATAGGCCATGGAAATTAAATCGTTATCCTTTTTCTCTAATGCCAGTTCTAACGACATTTTCATGTATTTTAATCCCTGTTCCGGTTGATTAACTGACGCAAATGTTTGTGCAACTTGATTGCAGAAAATAATCTGATATTTCAAGTTTTTATGAAATTCAGAATTTTTCAAACCTTCCAGATAATAATAAATTGCACTGTCCGGTTTTTGTAATGTTGCGGCTACCATTCCCTTTAACCGATATTGCTCGGGCGACACCAACGAATCATATTGTTTACCCAGAAAGGCTTTGGCTTTACCTACTCTAAATAATACACTGTCTAATTGCTGTTCTCTTAAATGAATATTGGCAAATAAAATTTGTGCTTTAGCCTTGCAACAGTTGTCGGTTGATTGCTCTAAATCTGCGGCTATTTTTTTAGGAATATCCAATTCAGCAACTCTAAAATATTTGTCATATTCAGCTTTGGTAGGTTTATCAAATTCCTCGCAATTACATACCTCTTGTGCTTGTATTTGGTTTGTTAGAATAAAAAGAAATACCAGGGTAATTATTTTGTTATACATTTTAATTTGAATTACGGTTTATGCAATAAAAGTAAATGTAATTTCAGTAAAAATTTTATGCCATTTTTATATTTCCGATAACCATTTTTGCAATTATTAAGTTAATGGTTACACTTATTGTTAAAATGTATCCGGTAGTTGCTTTAAGCTGCAGATTGTTAAAGTTTTGTAAAATAAGGTTTTCTGACAATTCGGTTATGCTTGAAAAATTGCCTTAAATGCCTATGATATGCATTTCTATTTAAATCTATTGCAGTTATCCAAAATATGGATACAGTTATCCAAAATGTTGCCTGAGTTGGCCGTATGGCGTTACATTTACATCGAAACAAATAAAAGTTGCTCTTTTTCTGCTATCCGCTATGGCCGTAAAACAGAAGCACACACACCATTTGAACCTGATTGCTGAACAAATAAGAAACACAACAAACTAAAAAAGCCGTATATCTCCATGCGGCTTTTTTTATTGTATTTAAACGTTGTTTAATTTTTCCAACTGTTCTAAGAATGCACTTTTTTTGCGCAGAGAAACAGGCACTTCACTTAAGTCACTCATAACTACCATGCCGCCATCTTTATGTCGGAATGACTTTACATGATTCAAATTTATTAAGTGTGAGTGATGCACGCGTTCAAACCCAAAAGGTTTTAGCGACTCTTCAATTTCTTTCAGAATTTTAGCAAGTAGAATCTTATTGCCATCTTTCAAATAAACAAAACTGTAGTTGCCATAAGAGTTACACCTGATGATATCTGCAATTTGGATTACAAATAAACCATCACTGGTATGCAATATGATTTTCTTTTGCTGTATAGCCCCAAAATCCGAAGGTGTTTTTTCAAGTGGCATCGTTACAGCAGGTTCCGATTTTTTTACTGAAACCTTGCTTACCGCTTCAATTAATTCGGCGCTATCTATCGGTTTTAGTAAATAGCCAATCGCATTAGTTTTAAATGCTTTTATGGCATATTCTGAATAAGCTGTGGTGAAAATAATTTCATAATCTTCACTGCCAACTTTGTCTAAAATATGAAACCCCAGACCATCTGATAACTGGATATCTAAAAATATCAACTCCGGTGAAACTTTGTTTATTAGTTCTACTGATGATTGAACGCTTTCTGCTTCACCAACTATTAAAACTTCAGGACAATTCAGGGCTATCTCCTGTTTGAGGGCCGAACGGGCACGTGATTCATCATCTATAATAATTGCTCGTATCATAATATTGTATTTTCTAAGGTTATCAATGGCATAACAAGTATTACTTGCGTGCCTATTGGTTCGTCTTGTTTGTTTAATAAATCGTTAATTAGAATTGTGTATTTATTAGTGTTTTCCTTATTGTTCAGTGCCTCAAGATACTCTGTTATTAATAAAGTAGCCTTAGAATTATGATTGCCGATTCTTGATTTTGAAGATGATGCCGATCTGCCAATACCATCATCTGTTATAATACATTGCAATCTATTTTCAGCAGTTTTAAATTCAATTAGTATCGTGCCTTTGCCTTGTTTTGGTGCAATACCATGAATTAATGAATTCTCGATAAATGGTTGCAACAACATGGGAGGAATTCCAATTTCATTTGCATTAATATTTTCATCTGTCAAAACCGAGTAAACAAATTTGTTTTCATACCGCATACCTGCAAGTTCTAAATAGAGTTTGATAGCATGTATTTCTTTTTCTAAAGGAATAAACTGTTCCTTGTTTTCTAAAATGTTGCGCAGTAGTTTAGAAAATTTAGAAATATAATCACTTGCCTTTTTTACGTCTCCTTCTGCATAATACCCTTTAATTGTATTTAATGCATTAAAAATAAAATGAGGATTCATTTGCTGTCTGAAAGCTTGTTGACTCAATTCAGAAAGCTTCATTTCAAATTGTGCATTTTCTTTCTCCAGCTTGAATGTTTTGTTTTTTTGATCATACTGGTAACGCAAGGCCTGTAATCTGTTGCGCCATAATAAGTATAAAGTAGTGCTAAGTAAAACTGCCATTAGGGTCCAAAACCACCATTGTGTCCAAAACGGAGGTTGTATGGCAAATGGAATTGTTTTTAGATAACTTTTTTGACCTGATTTGTTTATTGCTGCAATTTTGAAATCATAACTTCCGGGCGGTAATGATTTGTAATGTAAGCTTCGTTCGTTTGTAAAATGCCATGCAGTATCATAGCCTTCCAAAAAATAGGTGTATTGTACTTCTGCTTTACTTAAAAAAGACATGCCGGAATAGGATATTGAGATGTCGTTTTCATTATGATTAAATGCCCTGTTTTCAGATTTAATAAAACTGATACTATTAACCATAAAATCCACAAACTGCAGTTCCGGTGCTGTTTCAAATGATACTTTCGTGTTTTTATTAAAGTAAATTAACCCTGCTTCAGTAGCTATATAAATTGTTTCACCAATGTTATCAATATCGGTAATTCTACCACCCTCAATTTTTAACTTATGGGTAAAATTGATAACTTCGATGCCGGAATCGGAATATTTTATTCTAATGAGTTCATTCCCAAATGCTGCCCATAAATAATTTTGTTCATCTACATACAATGCGTTACACTCGCTGTTAGGCAAACCGGCTGCTTTATCGAGAGTTTTTGTTAACTTATTATCTTTAATAATAAATAAACCATTTAGGGTGGCTATGTATGTAAAAAAACCGTTGTTGTCAAATGCAATATCTCGAACAGGCGATTTAAGCAAGGGATTAATTAATCCCATATTTACCAAACTGTCACCGTTATAATAAATACCTTTCGAAGTCCCAATCCATAGGTTGCCATATTTATCCGCCTTAAGCACATTGGTTCGCGCATTTACAAATTCAAATTCTTGCCTTTTAAATACCATGTTGAATACTACTTCACGAATATGGTTTTCAAATAGGTCGCGTTTAATTAATATGGTGTTATCTTGCGCTAGATATACATTACTTTGCTCGCCAATATAAATGTCGTTACCGTAAATTTGATAGTTTTTTAATCCCAAATCGTTAATTTTAACAATACTACTTTTGCCAACTACATAGGTGTCATTTCCGAAATGTCTAATATTAGTGATATCATGCGACGAACCTGTAGTTAATCGAAAGTTGGAAAAAGTTTCATTTGAGATAATTATCGTATAATTATCCTTTGCCATGCCCACCCATAAATTCCCCCGATCGTCGTGTTCAATACAGGTAATTTTGTCTTCCGGCAGACCATTAGATTTGTTGTAAATATTCACATCCAACGATGGAATAATATAAAGCCCCGCTTCCAGGGTAGACACCCATAAATTATCCTCAAAATCAAATTCTACCGACGATACCGACAACCCTTTCATAATCCAACGCGGTGCCTTATTCGTTTCAGGATAATAAATGAATAAACCATTGCGGGTGCCGATATAAACTTCATTTTTATTTTTAATGCGGATATAAATTATTTCCTGAGCGGCTTCAGGTAAAGTGTAAATTAAATTATACTGGGTATCGTGTTCAATTTTGTAAATGTCGAGTTTCACACCCATATATACATCCTTGCCCAAAGCATCGCCTCTGTTAGGTTGATAAATATTTTTAAATTTCTTTTCTACAAATTTTATTTGATTATCTAATCCTATCCAAGTAAAGTTTTCTAAGCCTGTATAAGTAGATTTCGTAACATTGTCGGATTTATCTATTTTATAATACAAAAATTCCCTTGAACCGATATACAGATTTCCCAAAGTGTCTTCACACTCGGTAAGAATCATTTTTTTAAACTTTAATTGTGCGAGTAATTCACTGTTTGCGCTATTATATATCTTCCCATCAAGATAAAACGATGGATTTCCATTTACCGATTGAAACCAAATTCTTCCTTTTTTATCTTCATAAATGCGCAGTATCTCATTGTCGCCTAAACCATCAGCACTGGTAAAATGAGTGAAGTTGTATCCAT
The DNA here is from genome assembly GCA_031372705.1 of Bacteroidota bacterium. Classification (GTDB taxonomy): domain Bacteria; phylum Bacteroidota; class Bacteroidia; order Chitinophagales; family BACL12; genus UBA7236. Next base: position 20,043 of record JANMLV010000174.1, read on the forward strand.
CGTATTTGTACACGCCGGTGTTTGTGCCGATCCAAATGTATTGTTTGCTGTCTTTGGTAACATAATATATAGTTGATGGCAGGTAGTTAATGGTTGGTACTACTTTTATGGAAACAGGTTCTTGTGCCATTAACGAATGCTTCAAAAAAAACATTGCGATTAACAAGTAAAATAATTTTAAATATAGTGGTACCTTTTTCATTTATTGCACTTTGAAAATTGGCGATGATACCATCAGTAGGAACTTAATTTTTTTTATTTCGGTCAAATTAACCTTTAACATACTACTGACGGTCATTACGATGTTAAAATTACCTATATATTTTGGTTTAATGTGTCTCGTTGCATGACACTTATTGCCATTTGGTTAACACTTATTAAAATGGCAATAGCAATTGTTTATAAATACCAATCACTTATCAGTATTTACTAATAGTTGAAAATTTTGATAATATGTGCCGGTGCCCCTGCCAGTCGGCTATCTTTCTATCACAATTTGTTTTGTGATTTGGGTTTTGCCTGAACTAGCAGTTAGTAAATAAGTTCCTACCGAGAGTGTTTGCACATTAAAACTATATGTATTAGTTCCTTCTCCTGCCATGAACGATTGCTCCATTATCTTTCTTCCGGTAATGTCAAAAAGGTTAATTGCAACTGTTGTTTGAATGCCGGAATATAAACTCACGGTTAACAAATCGCTAGCCGGTAATGGTAAAACAACTAAATCTTTTAATTCATTGTTCGACATATCGATGTTTTTTTCGCCGGTGCAACCATCAACCGTAAAATGCACCACATTGCTCGACCATTTATTAGAAATATTGTACTGCCCACTAAACCAAAATGAACCATCTACCGGATCTGTTACTAAGCTATTATAATCACCATAATCTAAAGTTTTATTCGATGCAGTCCCGTTTTTTGAAATTGCTTCAGGTGCCGACATGGTATTTATTGGGTCACAAATTGCCCTGCCTGTCATGCGCATTCCCGGATAAATAGCACTGCTTGTAATATTATATCCTAAAGCAATTGTTCCATCCGCATTAATTGAAATACTGCCAATAAACCGATGGTCGTCGGTTGGCGCATAGGTGCCTTGCTGATAAATTGCCCATTCACCACCCGTGTATTTTCTCAATTCATACCAACGTTGCCCTGCAGTGCCTATTTCATTTGCTCTGCAAACATGCACACCAACAATACTTTGATAATCGCCAAAATTCATGTATTTACTTTTGTCGGTAATAAAATTACTCAATGGCCAAAGTCTGACAGTTGTGCCCGGTTGCTCTAAACAAGTATTGGAATTTATCCCGCACAAGTTGCTATTATAAGTTGCAATTGGCAAAGCTATTGGACCTGTCATTGTTGCACTTAATGGAGCGGCCCAATCAATATCTAATTCAAATAATTCTAATTGGTCAATTGCTGAATATGGCGGATGCCACCAATTATCCCAAACGCGCCAAATAATTGCAGGTTCGCCTTCTGGCATTTCAAAAGAACCGGTTTGCTGCACAGGCGATGCAGCTTGCCATCCAATATTTTTAAATTTCGGAATTAAAAATTTAATTACCGGTGTTGCGCCTGTCCCATTTAAAATACTTGCTCGATTTAATAAATATACATTCGGATTGGCTTGCGCTGTTGTTACTACATAACTATCTCCCCAAACAGCAACTTTTTCATAGTCGGGAAAACCACCCAACGTTTCAAAATCATAATAATACCACTCACCGGTTGGGTCGTTGGTTACCGATGCCATAATAATTAATCGCGCATCAGCATCTGAATATAAAAAGGTAATTACCCATCTATCAGCTTGTTCATCATAAATAATATTTGGATCACCATAATCCGGCTCTCCAACTAAATCGTACACATTAGCTTTATTAATAATAATATCTCCGGCTTTATTCCAAACCCTTATATAGGAGCTGAACAGCGCACTGTTAATCATTTGCACAACATGATTTGGGCCTACGGCGATGTTATTATCAGAACGCAGATATTTTGATTTTAATCCTTCCCAATTAGATAAAACTGTTATATCTGTTGAAGTAATTTCATCTGCCTTTTGTAACACACCGTCGGGAATGCTATTATCCGGTTCTCCAATTACAGTATTTTGACTGCGCTCGCGTGCTTCATCTTCATGCTTGCGTTTATCCATAAAAAATTCTTCGAAAGCAGTATTTTCTTTCGCTTCAATCATCGGTTTTGTTTTACCGCGAAAGGTGAGTGTTCCGGATTGCTCTGCAGAATATGTTTCATTTACCGTCGATTCACTATCGCTTGCCGGCACATTTACTTGTTGCCCCTGTAGTGTAAAAGCAATGAAACAAAACAATAAAGTAATTGCCGTTTTAATATTATTAGGAATTATTTTGTAAATAGTTTCCATAGTTTCAATATTAGTGATGATTAAATTTATATAGTATAAAATTAGGCAATTTTAGAAATAAAAAAAAACGACCTGTTTTCAAGTCGTTTTAAGTAGTTTTATTTTTAAGGATTAATATGCTTTAGCGAACATTACCCTTTTACTGCTTGGCTTGCCTGAATAGACACAAATACCATCCTCATCCTTAGCATCCATTGGTATGCAGCGGATGGTGGCCTTTGTTAACTCCTTTATTTTTTCTTCTGTTTCGTCAGTTCCATCCCAATGTGCATATATGAAACCACCTTTTTCAATCTGAGCCGTAAATGCATCCCAAGTATCAATTACAAATGTATTTTCGGTGCGGAACGCCAATGCTTTGTTGTACATGCTTTGCTGAATGGTTTCCAACAATTCTTGGATATAAATGCCGAGATTTTCATTCACAACCGTTGTTTTTTCTTTAGTATCGCGTCGAGCAATTTCAACGGTGTTATTTTCAACATCGCGCATGCCCATTGCAATGCGAACAGGCACACCTTTTAATTCGTATTCAGCAAATTTCCATCCCGGTTTTGCAGTGTCGCTATCATCAAATTTAACAATGATATTGAGTGCTTTTAACTCTTTAATAATGGCATCTGCTTTTTCGGTAATTGCTTGTAATTGCTCTGCATTTTTAAAAATAGGTACAATTACCACATGCAAAGGTGCTAAGCGTGGCGGAATAATTAATCCATCATCATCGCTATGCGCCATAATTAAAGCACCCATCATTCTTGTAGAAACGCCCCAACTGGTTGCCCATGCATATTCTTGTTTGCCTTCTTTATTTAAAAATTTCACATCAAATGCTTTTGCGAAATTCTGTCCTAAAAAGTGCGAAGTTCCGTTTTGCAGTGCTTTGCCATCTTGCATCATTGCTTCAACACAATAAGTGTCTAAAGCGCCTGCAAAACGTTCATTTGCCGTTTTAACACCTTTTATAACCGGCACTGCCATGTAATTTTCCATGAAATCGGCATATACATCCAACATTTTCAATGTTTCTTCAACAGCTTCTTCTTGAGTAGCATGTGCGGTGTGGCCTTCTTGCCAATGAAACTCGGCCGTTCTCAAAAATAAACGCGTGCGCATCTCCCAACGCATAACATTTGCCCATTGGTTAATCAAAATTGGCAAATCACGATAGCTCTGAATCCATCCCCTGTAGCAGTTCCAGATGATTGTTTCACTTGTAGGGCGGATAATTAACTCTTCTTCCAAGCGACTTTCAGGGTCAATAATTAATTTTCCTTTTTTATCGGGATGAGCTTTTAATCGGTAATGTGTAACTACGGCACACTCTTTGGCAAAGCCTTCAGCATGACCTTCTTCTTGTTCGAGAAAACTTTTTGGTATCAACAAAGGAAAACTGGCGTTAACGTGTCCAGTGTCCTTGAATTTTTTGTCCAGAATACTTTTCATATTCTCCCAAATCGCCCATCCGTGTGGTTTTATCACCATACATCCTCTAACCGCACTATTCTCCGCCAACCCGCTCTGTATAACAAGATCGTTATACCATTCTGAATAGTTTATTGCTCTTTTTGTAATCTTTTCTGCCATTATGTTATTTTTGGTATGATTTTGGTTTTAAGTGATATGCAAAATTAATAATTGCAGTCACAGTAAACAGATTAATAAACAATTAAAATATCAGTTATGAAACTAAGGTACCTTTCAATTTTAGCAGCGCTGGGCTTCTTAACAGCTTCTTGTGCTACCCAGACAGCTTCGCGAGGATCTTCAACTGACGATATTTACTACTCAGGAGGAGATGCGTCTTCATCTGAGGTCATTACAACCACAACCACCACAACCACTTCTTCATCAGATGCCTATTCAACTTATCCGGGTAACTCAACTAATTACGATTATGCCGGAACTACCCAAGATGATAATGGGTATCGCCAAGGCGAAGATGTTCAAACAACTTCTGATGAATATTACGATGAAGATGGCAACACCTACATCGTAAATAATTATTACGACGATAACGACTATGATGATTATTATTACTCTTCAAGTATAAATCGTTTTTATTATCCAAACTACGGTTTCGGCTATTATTCACATTGCTATTCGCCTTATTATTACGACCCATTTTGGGGCCCTTCATACGGCTGGGGCGGAGGTTGGAACAACGGTTGGGGCGGAGGTTGGAACAACGGCTGGTATGGCGGTTGGGGCTATAACGCTTGGTGTAATCCTTATTATGGATATGGCTGGGGTGGCGGCTGGGGATGGGGCTACAACGATCCTTGGTTTAATCCTTACTATGGTTACGGCGGATATTACAACGGCTATAACAATGGTTATTATAATGGTTACTATGATGGTTATTATGGTAACGGATATGGTTACGGAAACGATGGCTATTATGGCTACAGCGATAACGGTTATTACTACGGAGCAAATACTACAACGGGTTCAAATACCAATACAGGAAGCCTTTCATCAACAGTTTTAGATGAAGGTTACGATAAACACAATTCAGATTTAGGCCATGTATTAACCGATAAAGGTGTGCTTACAGTTGATAAAGCAAGTGTAAATACAAATGCGGGTTCTGAAGAACTAGCTGAAAATGGCAGCACAATTGGTTTAAATACCGATAAAGCCGGTGTTACAAAATCGGATGCAGTTGCAGCGGTTTCAAATAGCAAACCGGGCTCAATAGCAATTGACCAACCTACTTTTGCAGGTGCCGGTGTTGTAAAAGAAAACAGCGGTGTTAAGGTGATAAAATATTATAGCGCCGATGCAAAGCCTGCTGTGGCTGAAGCTTCAGCGAGTGGAAACAGCGGAGTTGATATTAAAACTGATCGCAGTGCCAGAGGATCTAACTATAATACAATTGCTAAACCGGTTACTTCAAACGATAAATCAAATACTTATAGTGGTAAACCGACTAACTCCGGATTTACACCTTCAAGCGATCAAACTCGTCAGCAAGGAACCATTAAACAACAAAATAATTACGAGCAAGCTCCTTCAAAACAATACGAGCAGCCGAAACAATACGAACAACCGAGACAAAACAACGGCAAAACTTATGAGCAGCCGTCGAAAACAACTAATAAACCAACTTACGAAGCGCCAAAATCAAATTCAGGCAGCAATCAAAGTAAGGGAAGCTATAATAGTGGTAGTTCACCAAGAAGCGGTAGCGGTTCTTCAGGAAGTAAACCATCATCAAGTGGTTCTTCCAGAAGATCGGGCGGTAATTAATCACCATTACAAAAACAACTAAATTTTTAGCCATGCGCAAATTTTATTCAATGGTTTTAGCTACTGCTTTGTCTGCAACAATGTATGCGCAAAGTGATGTAGATGCTTTAAGATATTCAATGCTCGATTTAGGAGGAACAGCTCGCTCACTTGGCTCTGGAAATGCTTATGGTGCATTAGGAGGGGATATGAGCACGTTTAGTATGAACCCTGCCGGAATCGGAATATATAGAAGTTCAGAATTTGTAATTACGCCGGGCTTGTTAAGCATAAATGCTGAAAGCAATTATCTTGGACAGGTAAATACGGATGATAAATATAAATTTACACTTAACAATGTGGGAATTGTATTTGCACAAATAAATAAAGGCAAAGAAAACGCAACAACCGGCTGGGTTGGAGGCGCATTCGGAATTGCTTTTAATAGATTGGCAGATTTCAATAGCTCAGTTTATTATTCCGGATTTAATGAAGGCAGTTCACTATTAAATACTTATGCCGATTATTTAAATAACAACGGCGGAACTTTCCAAGATGAAGTGTTTGATAAAGATCCATTCGGTGCCGGATTAGCTTGGGAAACTTATTTAATTAATCCTTCCGCAGCTGATTCAACACACTATATTCCTGTAGTTGGAGATGGAAATGTACAGCAGTCGAAATCAATTTCTACACGCGGAGGAATTAATGAAACAGCAATTTCTTTTGGAGGTAATTATGGCAATCGCTTGTATATTGGCGCTACCATTGGTGTTCCGCATATTAAATATATTGTTACTTCAGTTTATTCTGAAGAAGATATTAATGGAGAATATAATGGTTTTGAATCATTCTCTTTAACCGATTACGCAGAAACTTATGGAACAGGTATTAATGCAAAATTCGGATTAATTTACAAGGCAACCGATAATTTCAGATTGGGAGCTGCGGTGCATACACCTACTTTATTTGGTATGTCGGATGTTTATTATTCGAGCATGAGCAGTTCACTGGAGAATGCAGGCAGTTATTCATTTGAATCACCAATTGGTGAATTTGATTATGAATTAATCACACCTTGGCGTGTAATTGGAAGCGCAGCCGTAACTGTTAAAAATGTTGGTTTCTTTTCAGCAGAATATGAGTTTGTAGATTACAGTGAAGCATCATTTAATTTCAACAGAACTTTCGATGCCGGTGATTTATCATACGAAACAAGTGTAAATAATAATATTGATACTAAATATGGCGCAGCTTCAATTATACGTCTTGGAACTGAATTAATGTATGAAGTATTTCGCTTCAGAGCCGGTTATATAATCAATAGTACACCTTTCAACGATGGTATAGCATCTGATGGCGCCGATTTCGCAAAAAATACTTGGACTGCGGGACTAGGAATTAAAGAAGAATCTTATTTCATCGATTTCGCATTTGCGCATAGCAACACAACAGAATACGATATTCAGTATGTATACGATAATGGAGCAGGAGTTAATCAAGGAGCAACAATTAATAAGTCGCTCAATAACTTTCTCTTAAGTTTTGGTTTTAGGTTTTAATGATTGTCAGTGAAGCAAAGCCCTCCTGGTGGTTCGGGGGGGCTTACTTATTTATGCAAGATAGCCATTTTTTGAATAATTTCTATTTTAATTAGAACAAGAGCAAACCATCTTTGCCTACCTTTGTTCTAATATCATGCAATATAAAAACCTACAACAATTTATCGACCTTTTAGAAGCTCAAGGCGAATTATTACGTGTTAAGGAATTTGTTGACCCCAATCTAGAAATTACAGAGATTGCCGACCGGTACATCAAATCAGATGGCCCGGCACTTTTGTTCGAAAATACAGGAACCGATTTTCCACTGTTAATCAATAGCATGGGCTCTTATAAGCGCATGTGTATGGCATTGGGCGTTAACGATTTAGATGATATCGGTAACGATATTGAATCGCTCTTCAAGAAGCTGGCATCTCCCAAAAATAGTATAATGGAAAAGGTGATGATGCTGCCCGAATTAGGCAAAGTAGCTTCATGGATGCCCAAAACATTGAAAGGAAAAGGGGAGTGCCAACAAGTAATTATGCAAGACGCCGATTTGAGTAAATTGCCGGTTATGACTTGCTGGCCTGCCGATGGTGGTCCTTTTATTACACTTCCTGTTATTCATACCATCGACCCCGAAACGCAAGTGCGCAACGTTGGTATGTATCGCATGCAGGTTTTCGGTCCTAAATTAACAGGTATGCATTGGCATAAACATAAAGTGAGCGCCGGTCATTTCAATAAATATAAAAAATTGGGTAAACGCATGCCGGTTTCGGTTGCCTTAGGTGGCGATCCGGTTTATACTTATTGCGCAACTGCACCACTGCCTCCAAATGTAGATGAATACTTATTAGCCGGCTTCCTCCGCAAACGAAAAGTAGAATTAGTAAAATGCATTACCAACGATTTATACGTGCCCGCCGATGCCGATTTTATTATTGAAGGATATGTTGACCCTGCAGAGGATTTTATTTTAGAAGGCCCGTTTGGCGACCATACCGGATATTATTCGTTAGCCGATTATTATCCTAAATTTCATGTTACGTGTATTACACATAAAAAGAATGCCGTTTATCCTTCAACAATTGTTGGAATTCCACCTCAAGAAGATGCATGGATTGGAAAAGCAACTGAACGCATTTTTATTACGCCAATTAAATTAACCATGTTGCCCGAAGTGGAAGATATGGAATTGCCTATTGAAGGTGTTTTTCATAATTTAACCATCGTAAAAATTAAAACAGAATACGAAGGTCATGCGCAAAAAGTAATGAATGCCATGTGGGGAGCCGGACAAATGATGTTTAATAAAATTTTGGTTGTTGCCGACCAAATTGATATTCATAATTATAGTACCATTGCAAAATATGTAAGTGAAAATGTTGACCCGATAAATGATATTTATTTCAGCGCCGGCCCAATGGATGTGCTCGATCATAGTTGCAGTAAATTTGCATTTGGTTCAAAAGTTTGTATAGATACTACAGCTAAACCTGATGTTGTAAAAAGTGATATCGATATCAAAAATATTGCAATAGATATTGCTGCCATTCAATCAAAATATCCGGATATTAAGGGCATTAACGTTTCGCTTTTAAAGCAAGGATTTTCCGTGATTGCCATTGGCGTCAAAAAGAATACGAAAGGTCAAATTGCCGCATTGCATCAGCAAATTGTTTTGGAGGAAGGCATCAACAAAGTGAAATTTATTATCTACGTTGATGATGTAGTTGAGCTCTCCGATTTTGGTGTGGTAACTTGGAATACAGCTAATAATATCGACCCGAAACGGGATATGTTTTTATCGCCAAAAGGTAAATACGGTGTTTCACATTGTGGAATTGATGGCACAAGAAAAACCAAGAAATATGACGATTTTCAGCGCGATTGGCCAAATGTAATCGCCATGGATAACCATATTATTAAAGCAATTGATGAAAAGTGGGATGCCCTTGGTTTAGGGAAATTTATTCCTTCACCATCGCTGAAGTATGTGGGACAAGTTATGAATAGCGGCGCTGTGGTTATTGAAGACTAAACAAGCAATGAGGCTAGCTTTAAGCAACTTCTTTGTTTGTTGTTAATTATGTTATTTGGTGAATATGTATAACTTTGTTAGCAAGCGAAGTAACTTATTGTTTATCCAACTACCATAATCAAAAAGAAGCATGCAAAACATTGTCAATTATTTTGAAACAATTTCATCTTTACATCGCTCCTTAATTTTATTTGGGGGGATGTTATTTTTTTATATTGTTGAATATGCTGTTCCATTATTTACATTTAAGTATAATAAGCCAAGGCACGCAGGCATTAATCTGCTATTTACATTTACCACAATCGTAGTTAATTTTTTGCTTGCATTCATCATTGTTATTGCCGGTGATTTTTCAATTAACAATAACATTGGCATCCTTACCCATCTTGCTTTGCCATTATGGGCTTTTATGATTGTTGGTTTAATGTTGCTCGATTTAATTGGTGCATACACGGTACATTTCGTTGAACATAAAGTTAAGTGGATGTGGAAGTTCCATACCATTCATCACAGCGATACGCATATCGATACTACGTCTGCAAACAGACATCACCCGGGTGAAAGTATTTTCAGATTAATGTTTACAGTAATTGCCGTTGCAATTGTTGGCGCACCGGTTTGGTTGGTTATGATGTATCAATCTATTTCAGTTGTGTTATCTCAATTTAATCATGCCAACATTAAATTACCAAAATGGCTCGATACGGCAATCAGTTGGGTAATTGTTTCACCTGATATGCATAAAGTACATCATCATTACACACAACCGTATACCGATTCTAATTATGGCAATATTTTTTCTATTTGGGATAGAATTTTTGGAACATTTAAATCCTTAAGCCCCGATAAAATTGTTTATGGTATTGATACACATATGCTACCGAAAGAAAATGATGCAATTGGCAATTTGTTTGGCATTCCGTTTCAACCGTATAGGGCGCCGAAGGGGAATAAGTTTTAGAAATAGCAAAAATTACTTATTCAATGGACACTGAGCAATAATGTTTAAATTGAAAATAATCATAAAAATACCATCTATTAATGATTATTTTTATTTAAAATAACATAAGAATTTGATTTACTCAAAAAAAAATCGTAATTTTAGTAAACATTAATACATTAGTATATGAAAACCTTCCGAAACCTTCCGAAACCTTCCGAAACCTTCCGAAACCTTGTAGTTTGTAGTTTTCTACTCACTATTTGCATAACCCCTTTAAAGTTTTTTAGCCAAACCCCCGACACCCTTGCAACCGAAACTTACGATATTTTTGAGGATACCATTTTTAGCTACAACGATGGCTTGGATTCCGTTTTTGTTATTGTAACCGATACCATTTCACTCGACAGCCTAGCCTTGCGTATGACAAACAGCAACATTCGAAATGAAAACTACAACAACACTGCTAATGCACGCATTTTGCATCATGCTGAAATTGGAGTTGACGTAGGCAATAATGTAAAAACAATAAATCAAGGCCAATTTGGTTTTCACGTTGGCAGTATGTTTTTCGATAACGCAATTCCCGAGTATAATCCACATAGTGCAAATCCCTGGCAATGGTTAGTTGATTTATGCCCAAAATCGTTGCGATTTCCTTCCGGTGGGCATTCTAAATTTATGCATTTAAGGCCTTATAGAGATATTGTCGGACCCGCGGGACTTGATCCAATAAAAGGGTATGGCTACGATATTTATGAAATTATTCGTTACTATGATGTAACCGATGAAACAATTGATGTAGGTGTGACAGTTACATTAGCGAGTATAGAACTTGATTTAGGAACTGATGGCGAATGTGATAATTGTGCTTCATGGATGAATGAAACTGATTTCAAAGATGATTTCGAAGGTTTTTATAACAAATGGCTTGTTCAAGAAGCTGTTCCTAATGGCACTGCATCCGCTATTGAACAATTTGTTCATTTAATCGACGATATAAAAACGGCATATCCAAGTCATGTTGTTGATGTAATTGTTTGCTTAAATATTTTTAGTGAAACAGCCACCCAATGCAAAGAAATTATCAAATACTTAAAATATGAAACAGAAAATGAAACACTTGATATAAATGTTGTTGGTGTGGAATTGGGCAACGAAAGTTATTTTAAATCTAGCCGAGAAATGTTAGGTTTTGAAAACTTTGGTAATTATTGGAATTATATCCGTGGATTTGCATCTGACCCAACTTGGACGACCAATTTTGCGAGTTATGTATTTAGCGCTCCCATGCTTACCGACCATAATTACATTAAT
>JANMLV010000213.1:0-27224 GCA_031372705.1 Bacteroidota bacterium
GAAACGGTAAAGGCAAAAGGCAAAGAAGAAGTAAGAGACGAAAAGTGGAGAAACAATACCGTTGAAGAGAGATTGAAACACGCGCTGGTAAATGGTATAACCGAATACATTGATGGTGATACTGAAGAGGCGCGACAAAAATACCCTAAACCACTTGATGTTATTGAAGGTCCTTTAATGGCAGGGATGGATGTAGTGGGCGATTTGTTTGGCAGTGGTAAAATGTTTTTACCCCAAGTAGTTAAAAGTGCCAGAGTGATGAAGAAAGCAGTTGCTTATCTGCAACCTTTTATAGAACTAGAAAAGTCGTTGGTAGGTAATACCGATGGCAGGCATAAAGTTTTACTCGCTACAGTTAAGGGAGATGTTCATGATATCGGTAAAAATATAGTTGGCGTTGTATTGGCTTGTAATAATTATGAAATAATTGACTTAGGGGTGATGGTATCTGCAGAAAAAATTCTGACGACAGCCATTGCAGAAAAAGTAGATATTATCGGACTTAGTGGATTGATTACACCGTCGTTAGATGAAATGGTACATGTGGCAAGTGAGATGGAAAAACGCAATTTTACAATACCACTTTTAATTGGCGGCGCTACAACATCGCGCACACATACGGCAGTGAAAATTGCACCTGCGTATGCTCATCCTGTTATTCACGTTACCGACGCCTCGCGCAGTGTTACCATTGCAGGCAAATTGTTGGGTAACGAAAAATTGAGCTTTGTTAAAGTGATAAAAGATGAATATGCAATTCTTGATCAAAACCATAAAGCAAAACAATCGTTTAAAGGCTTTTTAAGCATTGAAGATGCAAGAAAAAATAAGCTACAATTAAAAAATAAAGATTACACTCCTATTACTCCATCATTTACGGGTGTTAAAGTATTTGATAATTATGATTTGGCTGAATTGCGAAGCTACATAGACTGGACACCGTTTTTTCAAACATGGGAATTACATGGAAAATATCCTGCCATTTTCGATGATGAAATAATTGGCGATGCGGCTAAAAAATTGTTTGAAGATGCTCAAGTATTACTTGATAAAATAATTAATGAAAACTGGTTGTCAGCGAAAGCAGTTGTTGGTATTTTTAAAGCACAATCAATTGGTGATGATATTGAATTACTCGATGATAAGCATGAAATAATAACTACGTTACATCACATTCGCCAGCAGAATAAAAAAGCTGATGGTCAAGAAAATTATTGCTTGAGTGATTTCATATTACCTGCCGACTCGGGCAAGTCAGATTATTTAGGAGCCTTTGCTGTTAGTGCCGGATTTAATATCGAATCAAAAATTGCTGCATTTGAGTTGGAGCACGACGATTACAACTCCATTTTATTAAAAGCATTGGCTGATCGTTTGGCAGAAGCATTTGCGGAACGCATGCATGAATTGGTACGCAAAGAAATTTGGGGATATGCCAATGCAGAAACTACAAATATTGACGATTTGATTACTGAAAAGTATGTTGGTATACGACCTGCTCCGGGGTATCCTGCATGTCCTGACCACACTGAGAAAACAACATTATTTAATTTACTTAACGTAACCGAAAATATTGGCATTGAGTTAACCGACAGCATGGCAATGTACCCTGCGGCAAGTGTTAGTGGATGGTATTTTGCAAATCCTGAAGCTAAATATTTTGGGACCGGGAAAATAGGTAAAGACCAAGTAGCTGATTTGGCAATGCGTAAAAATATGCCATTTAACGTAATGGAAAAATGGTTGGGCAGTAATATAAATTATTGATAAACTATCTGCATTATTTCGGCCAATTCTTTAGCCCAAAGGCCATACATTTTACCGGAAGGATGTAATTTATCGGTGGCCAACAATTCGGCATCGGAAGCTGCTAATTTAGAGATAGGAGTGATATTGATATAGTGCACGTGATATTGAGATGCAATGCGCTTATTAATTTCATTAAACAGTTCAATATCGTCTGCAATTTGACCTTGTGTTTGCCTTGCATTGAGCGCAAACGGCGTTACACTATAATCAGGAATGCTTAATACAAAAACATGATGCGCATTTTGCTTGGCAAGTTTAATGGCATTAATTAACAATGCTTCAAAGTTTGCTACATAGGTGCCCGTATCAATACCTCTGAACTGATCGTTAACACCAATTAAAAGTGTAACGCCATCGTAATTATTATCTAGTTTTTTATTCGCTATTGCTTGAATAAGTTCACATGAGGTCCATCCGGTGCGAGCAATAATATCCGGACTTGAAAAATTAATATCCTTAGCCGCCAGCAATTCAATTGTTTGCTCAGGAAAACGCTGGGTTTCAGTAACCGATTGGCCAATAGTATAACTATCGCCAAGACATAGCATTGATTTTTGATTGGGCATGGTTAAACTTAATAAAGTGTATATGCAAATACCATAAAGCATAATTAAATATACGATAAATTTTGGTGTATAGATGTTTCATTAGCTTTCCAAATCTTACCATCAATAGCTATCCGTAACAGCTATACCATTAACCTGTCCACTTAGATTAAAAATGAATATTAAAATCTTGACTTAATTTCATCATATCGTCCTTAAAATACAGCATTGCCTCGGCATGTTCCTCCGCTGATAATTCCTTAATTGATACCGGTTTTTTGTTAACGGCATAAATTTTATCAATCAATCCTGATTTAATTACCAAGTTTCGGAAAGGCCGCAACACAAATGAGATTGCTTTTCTAACAGGATTATCTCTATTCAGCAGCAATTGTTGCAACCATTTACTTTTTGCTCCCGAGGCGGCATTAAATCCAATTGCCGATTTATCGAAAGGATGAAAATCAATATTGAGTCTTTTGCAGAAAGTGCGATACAACGATTCAGGATTATTTTTCAGTTCGGCCAATTGCAAAATAATAATTTGCTCCGGAGGAAAATACTTGCCCCAAAATGAAATGTGTTGGTGGTACAAACTGCCATAAAAATGACAAAGGTTATTTTTGTCTACAATATTTAAATGCTGCAATCTTTCCTTTTCTAATGCAATTGTTTCCAAAATTCCTATTCCTTTTTTTTCATGCCCGAAATTAACAGAATAATTATAATTACTATAAGCACGCGCAACCGGTTCGCGAAGCATGATAATTATTTTCATATCCGGATTATACAGCCTAATTCTTTCCGGCGCATCGGTATCCATTAATAAATAGGTATCGGCGGTTGCGATAATTTTTTTATCAGTAGATTCAAATAAGCTATGCAAATAAACTTCACCTCTTTTATAAAGGTCGGTAATAGAAAAATAGTGAACTTCTTTTGTTATAGAACAGGCTACTTCGGGATGTTGTTCGAGATAGGCAAACAACGAGGTAGTTCCACTTCTTCCTGCTCCAATTATAATTGCATTTACTTTATTCATCGACCAAATACTTTTTTGAGTTGAAAATAGCCGAGTTCATTCTTTAAAATTTGTTCAAAAGTCATGTCGTTTAATTCGGCGGGAATGCGCTCTATGTGCTGCATACGTGATTGTTTTTTCAATCCGGCGGTGCCGAAACTTAAATCAATATGCAGTTCATTGTACATGGCATTAAACAATTCTTTTACAACGCCATCAGCAGTAAAAGGAAATGCAAAATATTTGTGTTTAAGTTGAAATTGTTCCGCAATGATTTTCATGCTATCACGCGTTTGTATAAATTGAATTTGAGGGTCGATACTACTATATAAAGGATGGCTTACAGAATGCGCACCAATTGCAAAACCACTATTAATTAAATCACTAATTTGTAAAGATGAAAGATAAGGTTTTTGGATATTTAAGTAGTTGGTAAAGTTTACATTTGATGTAACAGCAATTGCGTCAATTAAAGCGGTATCGTTCCAAGTTAATTGCAATAGATAAGTTGCAGGATTTGCAATTTTCACTTTTTGAAGCGGTAAATGTGTGGCAATATTTTGCGACAACTCTTTTTGTGGAACCGAATCGATTAATAGTGAAACTTTATATCTGAAAAACAAAGCTTTATTATCAATAAAATCGCTATTTAAAAAAAACAGTGCCGGTATTCCTTTTGCAAGC
The DNA here is from genome assembly GCA_031372705.1 of Bacteroidota bacterium. Taxonomy (GTDB): domain Bacteria; phylum Bacteroidota; class Bacteroidia; order Chitinophagales; family BACL12; genus UBA7236. Next base: position 4,060 of record JANMLV010000213.1, read on the forward strand.
AGTATTGGTTTAACAACTTCTGCCATTTCGCGCAAACCATCATCAAAGCTAAGCACGAAATACTTTTCCGATTTATTGAAATTTCCGCTGCAATAATCATCAATGTGTAAAGGTTTAAAATGTTGCAATAAAAATTCTAAATCTTGTGTAAAAGCAGCAATACTTTTAACAGGATAAAGATGTTTTACATGTTGAACATTTTCGTTGCTGACGATATGGTAAAACGGAAAAATAACATGTACATCTGCGTGAGCAGCCAAGTCGGCAACATTTGCTTTTGCATTCCTGCTATTAAATAAACTGAAATAAATCTTTTTAAAGCCCTGCATTCCAATAATCTGCTTAATCTGTAAAGCTAAATCAATTCAGCTAAACTGTCAGCAAGTATCAACTTACATTGTTCAACAAATATTTAATCTGTTAAATCGAAATTAAGGGTTAATTGGCCCGGGCGTTTAAATTTCTTAGTATTATAAACATAAGGTTTGCGGTTAGGCATGTATTTGTCGCGCATTAAATAGAAGAGCTGATGAATACTGTTTGCCAACTCTCCGTCGCCTCGCATCCGCAGCGACCACCTATTATCATTGAGTTGGCCCTGATGCGTTGCTCTAATATTATTGAGAACACGCTCAGCTTTTCCCGGATAGGTTTTCCAAATCCAATCGCTGAAAATTTTATCGAGTGCGCCATTTAATCTCACCATGGTATAATTGGCTGTTCTAGCGCCATAATCAGCCGCAGCATTAATGATATCAGGTATTTCAGCATCAGTTAGCCCGGGAATAATTGGACCAATCATAACACCTACCGGTATTCCTTTTGCGGCCAGTTTTTCTATAGTTTTTAAGCGGTTGCCGCAGCTTGAAGTGCGCGGTTCCAGTTGTCGGCGTATGTCTTCCTTTAGTGTAGTGATGGTAATATTTACAAATATCAAATTATTTTTTGCCAGATCTTCAAGTATATCAATATCGCGCAAAATGAGTTGATTCTTTGTAATAATTCCTGCCGGGTTGCCATATTTCCGGCACATCTCTAATAAATTTCTGGTAATACCCATTTTTTGTTCAACGGGCTGATAGCAATCGGTATTACCCGAAAAAGTTATTGGTGCAGGTTTCCATTTAGGGTCCATAAATACTTTTTCGAGTAATTCAGGAGCATTGTGTTTGATTATTATTTTCCTTTCAAAATCCAGACCGGCACTAAAACCCCAATAATTATGGGAATTTCGAGCGTAACAATATACGCAACCATGCTCACAACCTTGATATGGGTTTACAGAATACATCATTGCTGCATCGGGCATTTCAAGCTTATTCAGAATTTTTTTCGGATGTTCGCTGTAATATTGTGTTGCACACGGTGTAAGCAAAGCCTCATCGAGCCCTTCAATATGCTCAGTAGTAAGGTTTGAAGCATTAAAGGGGTTAAACGGGTTAATTTGCGCACCGCGTCCTTTAAAAAAATTTTCATCAAATTTTGGAAATTCCATAATTGTCATTATTTTTGACAAATAAAGTCATAATTTCTGACAAAACAAAAAAAACAAAAATTATTATGGCACTCATCGGATCAAATCTAAGGCACCTGCGCAGTGAGCGAAAGCTAAGTCAGCAAGAACTTGCAGACATGATTGGCATTGGTAGAACTACTATTGCCAACATTGAATCCAATCTTGCGAACCCGGGGCATAAGACATTGCTGGAAATAGTCAAAGTTTTTGACATTACCGTTGATGAGCTGTTGCAAACCGACTTAACTAAGAAATTAAAGCAAGTAGTTACCAAAGATATAGAAAAGGGAAGCGGGACAATTATTTATCGTCCCATAGTAATTACAGTTGATGAAACAGGATCGGAAAACATTGTGATGGTTGACACGAAGGCAGCAGCCGGTTATCCAACCAGATATTTGGAGCCTGAATATTATAAAGAGTTACCGGCATTTAAATTACCGGGTTCCGATTACAGAAATGGCACTTTCAGGTGTTTTCAGATAGAAGGTGACAGTATGCAAGATACGATTCAACATGGCGACTATGTAATTGGTCGTTTTTGCGATAATCATTTTAAAGATGTGCGCGATGGTTATATACATGTAGTGGTTACTACTGATAATGTATTAGTAAAACGTTTGGTAAGTAGAGCTGAGAGCGAGCATAAGCTTTACTTAATCAGTGATAATGATGCTTATCCGGAAATTGTATTAGATATTGATGATGTTAAAGAAATCTGGTTTGTGAAGAGCAAACTGTCGTCGTATATGCCCGTTAAAAAGAACGATTTAGATAAATTAATAGGTGATTTAACAACGCAAGTACACATGTTAAAGAGCCGATTAGACAATATTGAGCGGAATTAAAACGGCTGCCCTGCCTTTACACAATTTATTTTGTGCGGGTTGATGCTATTGGAATAAATATTTGGTTATAGTTATCCTATCATCACCCTCTTTAAGGCGGGGCGGCTGAAATTCCTGAAAACCCTGAACTTATGTTTCTATTTCCTATTATTTATATAATATTTCGCATTTATCGCAACAAGCGCATGTCTTAACTCAAGGTAATTGCCACTTCTTCACATATATTTTTGCAATTTTGTGCCATGTTGAAATTATTTACAACACCGGTTCAGGTGAATGATAATATTGTGATAGGCGAAGAAAAACCGCTGCTCATAGCAGGTCCTTGCGTAATTGAAAGTTTAGAATTGTGTCGAGAAGTTGCCTCTACCATGAAATTTATTAGTGAAAAACTGGGCTACAGTTATATTTTTAAAGCATCGTTCGACAAGGCGAATCGCACGGCCGGTGGCTCTTTTAGGGGTGATGGGATTGAGGAAGGCCTCAAAATACTTCAACAAATAAAAGATGAATTTAATGTTGCTGTTTTAACCGATATACACTTACCGGAACAAGCTGCAATAGCTGCAGGAGTAGTTGATATGCTTCAAATTCCGGCGTTTTTGTGTCGCCAAACGGATTTATTATTAGCTGCAGGCAGAACAGGCGTTGCCGTAAATGTTAAAAAAGGCCAATTTATGGCCCCTGAAGACATGGCTTATGCTGTAGAAAAGGTAGTTTCAACCGGAAATAACAATGTAACACTAACTGAACGAGGTGCTTCATTTGGCTACCATAATTTAGTTGTTGATATGCGGTCGTTGCCAATAATGCGTCAATATGCGCCTGTAATTTTTGATGTTACACATAGTGTTCAAATGCCGGGTGGTGCGGGCGGAAAAAGTGGTGGCAAGCGTGAATTTGCTCCATATTTAGCCAAAGCAGCCGCAGCAGTAGGCGTTGATGGCTTTTTTATTGAAACACACCCAAATCCTGAAGTGGCATTAAGCGATGGACCAAATATGATTCCACTTTCAGAAATGGAGACCTTATTAGCAAAGCTACTTGCCATCCGCAACATTGGCTAATAGGCCTTTTAGGCAATCAATTCATTAATTTTTCATTAACCATTTGCAGAATATATTTGAATGAGTAAATTTGTTACTCATTCAAATATGTGCTTGAATCATTAATTACATCGCGCACGCGGATAAAACTCTTGCTCAAGTTTTTTTCCAACAGCAAGTCGTCGGCCCACCTTCGGGGCTTGGCTAAAGAAATGCATGAATCTACCAATGCAGTAAGATTAGAATTAAACAAACTTTCAAAGGCCGGTTTCTTGGTTTCTTATGATGAGGGCAAAACGATACAATATAGGGCAAATGAAAAACATCCATTATTTCCGGAGTTAAATAGCTTAGTGCGGAAATATTTGGGTTTAGATAAAGTTGTAGAAAATATAGTAAACCAAATTGGCGAAATTCAATTTGCATTTATCACAGGTGATTATGCAGAAGGAAAAGATACAGGGCTTATTGATTTAGTTATAGTTGGCGAAGTAGACATAGAAAAATTAAAATATTGGGTTAACAAAACCGAAGTTCTAATAAATAGAAAAGTGAATGTGCAAGTATTAAATGATGAGTTATTTAATATTTGGAAGCATAAAGGAAATTTAGATAGTTCAATTGTATTGTGGACCAGCGATACAGTTGAATAAATAAAATAATTGTTAAAAAACTGCTCACCACTTATGTGACTGAGGAGGCGAAGCTATAAGAAATCATGTTTAAATTTAACTACGAAATTCCGGTTGTTGTTGCGGAAATAGGATGCAATCACATGGGCAATTTTGAAATTGCCAAAGAATTAATTGATCTCGCAAAATCGTGTAAAGCAGATTACGCAAAATTTCAAAAGCGCAATCCGAAATTGCTTTTAAATGAAGAACAATTTAATGCACCGCATCCGGAACCATGGCAAAGTTATGGCAATACATATGGACAGCATCGCGAATTTTTGGAATTCAACATTGAACAACATGCTGAATTAAAAAAATACTCGGAATCAATTGGCATTGGATATAGTGCCTCTGTATGGGATATAGTAAGTGCTGAGGAAATTATTTCTTTAAATCCGGACTACATTAAAATACCTTCGGCATGTAACAACAATTTAGCGTTGATTAAATTACTACGTGATAATTATTTGGGCGATGTACATATTGCAGTTGGCATGACTCTTACCGAAGAAGTTGCAACAATAGTAAAATTATTTTCAGAAACGGGTGTCAATAAATCGCGACTTGTATTATATAGTTGCACAAGTGGTTATCCAATTGCAGCGCACGAAATATGTTTACTGGAAATAAATAAATTATATGCATTGTATGGCGACACGGTGAAGGCAATTGGATTTAGCGGACATCACCTTGGAATTGCAGCCGATATTGCTGCCTATACTTTAGGGGCACGATGGATTGAACGTCATTTTACAAAAGACAGAACTTGGAAAGGTACCGATCATGCAGCAAGCTTGGAAGTTCCAGGGTTACAGAAACTGGTTAGAGACTTACACAATGTACATCTTGCCCTCAACTTTAAGGAGAAAGAAATTTTAGATGTTGAGCAATTTCAACGCAGTAAATTGAAAAATAAAAACTGATGGAAATTTTGGCAATTATTCCGGCACGTGGAGGCAGTAAAGGATTACCCGGTAAAAACATCAAACCACTTTTACAGCATCCATTAATTGCATATAGTATAAAAGCCGCTCAAGAAAGTAAATTAATTACAAGGATAACGGTTAATACTGACGATATAAATATAGCAGCAATTGCAAGTAAATATGGAGCTGAAATACCTTTTTTACGTCCATCGGAATTAGCTCAGGATTTAACTACAGATTTAGAAGTATTTCTTCACCAATTAAAATGGTTGAAAGAAAATCAAAACTACACCCCAGATTTAATTGTTCAATTACGTCCAACATCACCAATTAGAATGTCGGGGTGGATTGATGATGCAATAAATAAATTAATCACAAGCAATGCTGATTCTTTGAGAACAATTACCGAATCACCATTAACGCCTTTTAAAATGTGGCTACTAAATAGCAATGTTGACAAGATGGAACCATTGCTAACCTTAAATAACATTGTTGAACCGTTTAATCAACCTCGACAACAATTACCTAAAGTTTATTGGCAAACAGGAACCTTAGACATAATTAGAACATCAGTTATTGAAACCGAAGGACTTATGAGTGGCAAAAATATAATGCCCTTTATAATACCTGCGGAGATGGCTATTGACATAGATGATACTGACGCATTTTACAAAGCAGAAAAATTTATTCAATATAATAATTGTATAAAATTTAATGAATAAAATAGCTCCCGTATTAGTTATTGGCGCCGGATCAATAGGCGAACGACATATTGGTAATTTAATTAAATTAGGCTATACCAATATAGTTGTTTATAGGCAACGTAATTTACCATTTCGAGTTATACATCCCGATAAAGTGAAAGTAGAAACTGATTGGGAAGCGGTAAAGAAATATATATTTCAATTTGCAATTATTTGTACACCTACTGGTCAACATTTGCAACAAACAATTGATTGTGTTCAACTAAACATCCATGTATTAGTTGAAAAACCATTGTCGCATACAATTGCCGGTATTGAAGATTTAAAAAAGGTAGTGCAGACACATAATCGAATTGTTCAAGTTGCATATATGATGCAATTTCACCCACATCTTATAAAAGTAGAACAGATTATTAAAGATGGCACTTTTGGTAATTTAATGGCTATTAGCACAAACTGGGGAAGTTATCTCCCTGATTGGCACCCTTATGAAGATTATAAAACTTCATATGCTGCACAAAAAGCTATGGGTGGCGGCGCTGCGCTAACATTAAGCCACGACATTGATGTAGCTAATCGACTTTCGGGTGGAACCTTAGTAAGCAATAGCAAACATTTCGGTTATACCAAAACACTACAAATTGACACCGAAAGTATAGCTGATTTTCATTTAAATTATTCTAATGGTGTTATCGCCCATGTTCATCTTAACTACTTGGAACAGGTACCGAGAAGAAATTACACTTTCCTATTTGAAAACGGAACTATTATTATAGATTATTTTGCCGGAACCATGCAAACAATAAATAAGTTGGTGAATGAAATTAATCACCTTAAAGATTTTGATCGCAATGATATGTTTATTGCAGAAATCGACCATTTTATTAAACTCACTTCATCACCCGACTGTATAGCACATTCACTTGATCAAATAAATAAATCAGAAGTAATAATTAAATTATGCACCAATGAATAAAACGATATCTATTGAAGGTAAAGTTATTTTACTTACCGGCGCATTTGGATTAATAGGACTGACTTTAGTAAAAAGTTTTCTTGCTCAGGGTGCAAAAGTTGTGCTTGCCGACAATAATAAAACTCGGGCTGTAAAAATCGAAAAAGAATTAAAGTTATTGGCTAAAAAAAGCGAATATCTGATTTGTGTCACAGATGTAACAAAGATTACCTCGATAAAATCGTGTGTAAATAAGGCACTGAAACAATTCAAACAAATTGATGTATTAATAAACAATGCAGCTATTGATGCAAAATTTGATAAATCAGCAAATGCGAAAAGCAATCTTACAAGGTTTGAATTATTTCCGATATCATTACTGGAAAAATCGTTTGATGTTAATGTAAAAGGATTAATAATGGTAACACAAATTGTAGTTCAACAAATGTTGAAACAAGGTTTTGGAAACATTATTAATGTAGCTTCCACATATTCGCAAGTTGCGCCAAACCAAAGTTTATACGATTTCGGTGATGATACCATCAGGTATAAACCAATTGATTATGTTGTTACCAAATCGATGATTCCAAATTTCACAAAATACCTTGCTACCTTTTATGCCGGCAATAACATTCGGTGTAATGCAATAGCTCCTCACGCAATTTTTAACAATCATAGCGAGCAATTCTTGAAAAACTTTTCAAAACTATCGCCAATTGGCCGCATGGCAAACAAAGATGAAATTACAGGCCCGTTTACTTTTTTAGCATCTGATGCTTCAAGTTATATGACCGGCAGCTTATTAACTGTTGATGGCGGCTGGACAGCATGGTAATTAAATAAATACTAATAAATTATGCAAAAAATAAAATTATTTCTTTCAGATGTTGATGGTGTAATGACCGATTCGGGAATGTATTACACCGAAAATGGTGATGAATTTAAAAAATTCAATACGCATGATGGTATGGCATTTAATTTATTAAAAGCGGCTGGCATTAAAACAGGTATCATAACCACCGAGAATACTAAAATTGTAGAACGCAGAGCGGCCAAATTGAAAGTAGATTATGTTTATCAAGGAGCAGGTTTTAAAGGCAAATTAGAGGCCGCATTAGATATATGTGCTAAAGAGAACATTTCTATTAACGAAGTTGCCTATATCGGCGATGATATAAACTGTCTTGACTTGCTTAAGGCAGTTGGTATTGCAGCTTGCCCGGCCAATGCAACAAAACATGTAAAAGCCATTACCGGCATTATTCATTTAGTGAAAAATGGTGGAGAAGGTGCAATTCGGGAATTTGTGGATGATTATATTCTTAATGATTAATTAAGTTAAAATATCAAGCCTGACTGAAATATTCAATCAGATGAGCGAAAAAAAGAGATTCGTAAAAAACATTTTTAGCAACTATTTTATTTTTGCATTGAGAATTGCTCTTGGCATATATGCACTTCCTGTATGTTTACAAACATTTGGTGCTGAGGTATACGGATTATACATCATTTGCTTTGGCCTATCAGCCTCTATGGCGGCATTTGATTTTGGTTCCTCAAAATCAATTTTTAGATATACCGTTGAATATAATACAAATAAAGACAAAGTAAAATATCGCCAGGCCTTTAATATAGGTTTATCCTTTAATCTTTATGCTTCGCTTTTAATAGGTATTGGGATGTTGATAGTTGGATTTTTTAGTTCCAGTATATTTAACATGTCGACAGAAAACCATGCATCATCATCACAACTTTTTCTTTTTGCATCTATAAACGCTTTCCTTATCACTTTAGATGCAGTGCCTCAAAACCTATTAACTGCAAATAAGTATTTTCATTCCAGAAATAAATTTCAATTAATTGTTATCATTTTAAATTTAATACTATTGCTTGCCCTTCAATTTGGCAATGATTTATCTATAATAACTTTTGCCGTTTGCACAACCATTTTAACCGCAATAAATTTACTATTTGATACCTACCTAGTAAGTAAACATAAGTTACTGCAAGGCATTGATATAAGAATAATAGCTGACAAATCAATTTTAAAGAATCCATATACCAATTATTCTCTTCAGGCATTCCTACTTTCTTTGGTAAGTTTTCTTGCCGTTCAGGCCGACAGAATAATAATTGGAAGTGTTTTAAACGTTGCAGCCGTTACAGTTTACACAATAATCACCAAACCTTACTTTGTAATGCGCGGTGTAATTGGCGTTTCTTATCCTGTAATTCAGCCAACATTGACTAAATTAAATCTTGAACCCGGCAAAACAAACTTTATCGAATTCACCAACAAGGTTATTCGCGTTGGCTTTGTGATAATGTTATGTGTAACATTGCTGGTAAGTATTTTTTATAGTCAAACACTTTCCTTTTGGCTAGGCACCGGTGAATACAATAAGTATATACAATGGGGTGTGCTAAGTATGTTAACATTATGTATATCGATGTTGTATAATCCATATTATCGAACGCTAGTGCATACAAATCAAATTAGCACGCTACTTAAATTCTCAATAATCGTCGCAATTGGAAATATAATCATTGGAATATTTTTATGCAGTCTTTTAGGATTTCAGGGAGTTATAATTGCGACAGCAATACAGATAGTAGCAGAACTAATATTCTCATATACATGGTATAAGTCAACGTTAAAATCAGTTTATAAAAGTGCTTTCAATTTTAAGTTCATAAAAATTATAACGGCAATTTTAGTATCTGCAATATTTTGCCGATTTTTTGTAAAACAATACGAATCACACCTGCTTATTGAAAGCTTACTTTTTACAGGTTTATTTAGCTTAATGTTCCTTATGGCATTCCGTTATATCAAAAATGAAAATTTATTCAAAGCATTGGATAATCCGGAATTAGATAATACTAAAATAGAAGTATCATGACCATTGGCATGATGATAACTTTTTTTGACTTCAGGAATGATATAAGAGAATTAATCAAATCTCTTTGCAAGCATAACAAAGTAGTTTTGTTTATTAAAAAGGAACACGAGGAGCTTATCAAACCACATTTGATTCCCGGTTTAACTTACAGGTTAATTTCGGAACAAAAGAAAACATGGAAAAATTATATTGCCGACCGTCTATTTCTTTTATTAAATAAAATACCGAAATCAAAGCAGAATTATTATTTAATGGAGGAATTCAAATTAAATAATTTACAAAACCCAGGACAGCAAAATAAAGCTAAATTCATTTTGAAGCTAAAAAAATTTCTACCCAAGGTTATTTCATATGACTTTTACCTGTCTAAGCTAACTTACAAGGGTGAAACTGATATTAGCGGTATAGATAAATTTATTGCCTTTACCGAAATTTATGATGACTACTTGTTTGCGCGACTCCTAACCGAGAACTTACCAATAGCAGTTTATGTGTATAGCTGGGATCATCCCTGCAAACATGTGCGATTTTCAAAAAAGGTAAACTATCTTGTTTGGAACAAAGGGATGTCTGAAGATTTACAGCAGCTTCAAGGAATTAATGAAAATGCAATAACAGAATTAGGAGCTACGCAACTGGGCTATATTTATAAATTCCGCCAATCAGTTAAAGCTAAGCCTGCACTTTCCTACTTTTATTATGGATGTGGTATAGGAATTGAAAATCTTGTACCGGTAGAAATAGCTATTATCGAAACCCTAGCAGATGCAATTCTAGAAACAAACCCCGATTATAAATTAATAGTAAGGCCTTACCCCAATTTTAAAAACTGGGCTTTATATAACCAGCTGTTAAAAAAAGAAAATATAGAACTGGACAACTCCTATAAACAAAATGATTTGTCGATAAGTGAAGAGGATATTATAAATAAATTCCAAAGTATTAATAACGCTCAGGCATTTTTTCATATTGGTACAACATTAGGTTTAGAAGCCTGTTTTACCGAATGTCCATCATTTATATTAGATCTTTTGCCAAAACAAGATAATAAAAAAGACATTTATCATTTTATACATCAATACCAAAACGAAAAATATTTAATGAACGGCATTGATAGTAATACCATAACCAGCCTAACAAATTTGAAAAATACGTTTAAGGAACTTCCCCATAAAAATTTTCTATCATTTAATCAAGCAGTGGCTCAACAGTTTACCGTTCTTTCGTTTGATGAAATTGCTAATCAATTAATAGATAAATAATGCGCCAAATCAACTACTTTTTTTACTCATTTTATTTATACTTCATAAATAGGTTTGTAACGTATATACCTTTCCACACTATAAGGTTGTTATTTTTCAAGCCACTATTTGGCAAAATAGGTAAAAACAATTCATTCTTAATGGGTGTGGAATTGCGAAACCCGCGGAACATATTTATTGGCGATAACAATGTTTTCAACAAACGGGTTATGCTCGATGGCCGACACAGCAAATTAATAATCCATAACAATGTAGATTTTGGGCAGGAAGCGAACATATGGACACTTTCACATGAAGCTTATGATGATTATCATAAAGACAAAGGCGGCGTTACAACAATAGAAGACTATGTTTGGATTGGAACCCGAGCAATTATATTACCGGGCATAACTATTAAAAGGGGTGCCATAGTTGGAGCCGGAGCTGTGGTAACTTGCAATATAGAAAGTCTAGCTATTGTTGGGGGCGTACCTGCCAAAGTAATAGGGGTTCGAAAAAGCAATTTAAAATATACAAAAAGGCATAGGCCACTTTTTCAATAAATGCAAAAAAAAATACGTGTGGCTTTTTTCCCTTATGGTCAATTACAGGAAAACCCTTATCAAAATCTAATAATAAAAGGATTGGAAGCTTGTGATGTTGAAATAATTAAAATCCCAGGTAGGAAGTTTTTCCCACTTTTACAAATTTTAAAGGCAAAGCCTGATGTCTTACATTTTTTTTGGCCGCACGACCTATACATTGGCAAAAATAAACTTACGGCTGCATTCAAACGATTTACCCTTGCATTAACTTTACCTATAATTAAAACTACAAATTCAGTTTATTCAGCAGATAACTTAATATCACATGAAACCGAAAACATTTCAGTTATTACAGAAGCAAAATGGATAAACCGCATTCTGCATCAATGCAAAGGCATTGTATTTATGAGCAAGGCCGCACAAAAAGAATATATTAAATTCTACAGCCATGTTCCAAATAGGCAGTTGATTATTCCGCATGTGAATTATAAAAGTATTTATAAGAACGATATGGACATGGAAACATGCAGGAAGTCACTTGGGTTAGCAACAGAAAGTATCTTTTGTATAATTGGCAGAATTCAGCCTTACAAAGGAATAGTTGAAATAATAGAAGCCTTTAAATCACTTCAAAACAATCAGGCTACGCTGCTAATTTGCGGACAATGCAGTAGTGAAGATTATTTGCAAAAAATAATAAAGGCATGCGGAACTACCTACCAACAAAATATTAAAATTTTCAATGAATATATACCAAATGAAGCAATTCAATTATATATTAACGCATCAGATTACCTGATACTTAATTACATTGATAAACCTATAAACCCGGGCACAGCCATTTTAGCTAAAACATTCAACAAGTCAGTTATTGCTAAAGCGGATAACGTAATACAAGAGGTTTTAGGGTTTGATGGCAACTACTATTTTGACAATGGGGAAACCAACTCGATATTAAATACTATGCGAAGGGCAATAGAGGGGAATGAAGATAAAACCCCAAAAGCTGTCATCAACAATGAAGCAGATGAACCTATTCAAATTGGAAAGCAACTAAAGGAATTTTACCAATCTTTATTGACCAATACCGAGGCATAAATTTATATACCGGAGTAGATTATCCGATGATTGAAATAATAGATGCAATTAACGCCTTGTCACAAATTGAAAAAAATATTTAGCCTTTATCCTTTAAAATATTGAATTCAGGATAAAATGTTTCAAAATGATTCTTGTCAAAAATTAATTACATTAACTAATTCTACGTGTATCTGCACTATTTTAAGTGGTTTAGGTGAATTATTGATGTATGAAAAGTTAATAACTAAATAATTATGTTGAACCGTATAACTAAAAGACAAAAATTATTGGCGGTATTTACAATTGCATTAATTTTACGAGGAGCATTTGCTATTCTTGGTTGGACTACATCTGTTTTAGAAGCGTATGATGATTCAATAGCAGTTGTATATCATAGGAGTGCTTACCTGGTTGCTTTTGGCTATGGCTACGAGCAAACATTACCTGATTCAAAAGCCTATTTTGCATTAGACACTGCTATTAATCAAATAAATGCCGGAGAAACTTTCTCAAAAAATATTCCTTCGGAAGGTAGATTTAACACATCGCATTATCCACCCGGTTATCCTTTAATTGGCGCTGCATTGTATAACCTTTCTCAAATACCTATCGCCTATATATATCAAATTTTAGGAATATTACTTGATTTGTTGACGATATATTTTTTGTATAAATTGGTAAAAAGGTATGCTCATGAAAAAATAGCTTTCCTTAGTATTATAATATATACCCTGAGCCCACAGGCCATATCATTATCAGTTTGTATGACACCAGATTCAATGATGCCTTTACTTGTTGTTACATTGTGTTATTATTTTTCCTTATATGTAACGTCAAAACAAATTAGGTATATTATTATTTTAGGGGTAATAAATGGTATCGGAGGTTATTTGCGTTCCGATTTTATACTTGTTCCGTTTATATTCACGCTATTAATGCTTTATAGGTGGCGTTATTTTAAACTTTTTGAAATTTTAAAATATAATGTATCCATTGCCGTAATTACAATCACTATTTTAACACCCTGGGCACTTTCAAATAGGCAGCAGTATGGCGAATTTAATCCTACGTCAACGTCGCTAGGTGCTACTTTAGTTACAGGACTTTCAATTCTACCCAATCAATGGAATTTAGGCCCGACTGATTATGATCGATTTCGCGAAGCTCAGGCGCAGGGATATGATTCGCCTTTTGAGCATGAAGCCAATAACTATTTTAAGTCAAAATTTTCAGAATATGTAAATGAAAACCCGGGTTATTACTTATTAACCTGTGCATATAGAACTGTATATTTTATTTTTGCCCCACATTCCTGGGGCTTTGAAAGAAATAAATACAATAAGTCCTTTTCCCAATTGCGGAATGAAGGTGCCATATTAGACTCAATTAGCTATATATTTATTACTTATTGGCCACAATTAATATCTAGCTTGATTTCGCTACTTGCGTTTTTCTGTTTAATAATTTATTTGTATAAACACAAACTTCAAGAAATTACACTTATTATAATATCTGTTTTTATTTGTGTTTGGGGAAGCCACGTTTTAATTCATATGACTCCGGTTTATATCATGTCGGTTTTTCCATTACAATGTTTTTTATTTGCAGATTACATTTATAGCATACAGTTAAAACGAAATTCTGATTAAGAAAAAACAAATATTGTACATTAGTTCCAACGACGGATCAGATATGCGTATAAACAAGGAACTGAAAACGCTGTCAAACGTTTTCGACATAACATTTATTGGATCCGGTATTAGCAACCATGAATGTTATGGGAAATCGTATTGCAAATATTTTTATCTAATAGACGGAAAAAGGAACAGCCCATTAACTATATTAAAACAAATGATTCTGGTAGCTAGGTTGTTATTTAAGCACTTTGATTCCATTCATATAATTAATGAACAATTAATGATATTTTATTACCCATTATTGTTCAGACAGCACGTTGTATTAGACATTTTCGATTCAATCTTCCTGATGAAAAACAAAAGCAGGAATAAACTATTGGGTATTAAACGATTAATTTATGCCCCCGTAACTAAAATTTTGGTTACTGATCAAAACAGAAAAGCCTTAATGCCGGCATTTACTCATCCGAAAATTAACATTCTAGAAAACTTTCCAAATGCTTATAAAGGCACAATAAAACAGAACAGCCGCAATGCACCACTAACAATCTTGTACAATGGCTGGTTAGGCAAATACAGGGGCACCGAAATGATTAATAAAATACTTGGAGTAGATAAGCATATCCGGATAATTATGGCCGGCTGGTTTGCTGATGAAGAATCAAAACAACTTTCACATCATCCACAAGTTGACTACAAAGGAGTAATGAGGCAACACGAAGCCATGGTGCTTGCTGCTACTGAGGCCGATTATATTTTATGTGTTTATGCTCCTAACAACGAAAACAATATAAATGCAAGCCCAAATAAAATATACGATGCTATTCAAACTCAAAAACCGTTGATAACAAATGCAGAAATTAAAGTATCGGAATTTGTAAGGAAAAACGAACTTGGAATTATAATTGAAGACTATAACAATGTTGATATTATGAAATTAATTCAAGATTTGAAAGACAAAAAAAATACATTTACCTTCAATGAAACACTAATTAAGCAATATACATGGGAAAATATAGAATTTGAATTACTAAAAGCCCATAATGTATGAAGATACTATTTTGCACAAATGCATTTGAAGTAGTATCTAATGGCCCGGCCAAATTTGCGCAACTATTATTAAATATAAACGAAATCTACCCTCACCATGAAATTAGGATTTTAACTGAGGATATAAAAATACCTGTGAAGGATAAAATTTATAAGCAAACTGTTAAAATTCCTAAATTTGGCAGTCCTTTTGGGATGTTCATTAGAATGGGTCAATACCATACTACGGCAATGCAAATTAGAAAAAACGATTACAACTTCGATGTATTGGTATATAATAATGCGATTGTAGGATTGCGCAGTGGATTTAGTTTTAGCAATACTATTGGTTTTATTAATGATGACAATAACGCTTCTGCCTCTTGGAAAAGTGCATTACTTAAAATGCAATGGAAAAAAACACATGTGTTCTTTATTGTTGAGCTGTTAGCCACTCGTTTCTTAAAAAAAACCATTGCCAACTCCAATTATTTAGCCACTTTTTTAAAAAAAAGATACCATATACCAAATAAAAAAATTACCTATTTATACAAGGCAATTGAACTGGAACCAACAAATATGCAGCGCACTAATAAAGTTCCACATATATTATTTGTGAAAAACGATTACAAAAGAGGCGGGCTTTTTATTTTAATTGAAACGCTCAAACAGTTGAATACCAAAGTTGAGTTAACAATTATAGGTCCCCCGGAATCGGCTCGACATGAAATACTAACCTTTGCTGCCGCAGACAACATTATATGTAACTTCAGAGGCATTCAAACTCAAAATGCAGTATATGCACAAATGCGAGAGGCCGATATTTTTTGTGTTCCATCATTAAAGGAGGGCTTGGGTGTAGCCAATATAGAAGCAATGGCATTAGGTTGCAGTGTAATTACAACAAATGCCGGTGGAATACCCGAAGTTATGGATTATGGCAGAAATGGGTGGTTAGCAATACCTAATGATGTACAAAGTTTAGTTGGCGCATTCCAATCATACTTCAATGAACCGGAATTAAGAGAAAAGAAAAGAAACAATGCCAAACAATTCATAGAAAAATTCAAATTAACAACTGCCTTGGATTCATTCATACAAATATTAGAAGCACATGAATAATCGTGATACAGATTTAAGAAAAATATATTATAATACCGATTATGTTCTACTAAATGTAAATGCTTTTTTAGTTATAATAGGCTATGCCCTTGCTGTTTATACAAATCTTGAATCAGTAGCATTCATGAAGATAGTTAAGAGTTTCTTTATTGCATTCTCAATTATTGCATTATTTAAAAACATGCAATTAAGTAAGAATCCATTCCCGTCGCCTACATTTCTTTTTATTCTAATATTCTCGTTTTGGGTTTTTCTTATGTCATTTTTTTCTGAAAATATTGGTTATAGCTTATCCAAAGCAATGAATTTCTTGGTTCCATTTCTATATGTATATATTGCAATGCATAATCTGTTAAATAAATTCAGTGCAAATGATTTATTAAAAGCCTTTTTAAGGAGCTTTAACATGATTTATGCTATACCAATTTTTTTGTTCTTATTAACGGGTGCCGGTTTTTCACAAACAAATATTTATGGTCAGGGCAGCAAAGAAGGTCAGTTTTTTGTCAGCAACCAATATGGCTGGGCTTGTTCAGTGTTTATCATATCAAGTGTTGACTTATGGTTGAATACAAAATTTAGTAATAAATACAAAATGTTTATAGTGGTGATGACATGTGTAGCAATGTATCTAGTTCTTATTTCAGGCAATAGAGCATCTTGGGTAGCAATTGGGCTTGCATTGTTAATCTTTATCATTCGTTTAAAAAACATAAGAGTAGATTTTAAAATTATTATTGCATTAATCCCTATCGTGGCGATTATTTGGTTCTACCAATTACCGGAATCATCATTAATGACGAGAATAAATGATACTGAAACACAACTTGAACGTGGAGAAGCTAGATTTAATACGGCAAAACTAGCAATCTCGGAGTTTAATGAAGAAAAAACACTTTGGCTCACCGGAGCAGGCATGTTTAATTATGAAAAAATCATCCATGGCGACGGTCTGGGCGACTATCACAACTCCTATTTAGAAGTATTATTTGGCGGAGGCATTATTTTATTTCTTATGTTTTTAAATTTTATGGTATTCCGACCTTTTTATTATTACGCTACACATTACTCTAAATATTACTTAATTATAACTCCATTACTTGTTATTCCTTTTTTTGAAAGTAATCTCACAGGGGGACAATTCTTATTTTTTCCTTGGTTCATTTTCATGTTGCTTTTTAATATTCCGCCTGCTTATGATAAAACAAGCATAGAACCTAAGGCCCTTGAACATAATACCAAATTTAAACATAGCAGATAGATGTTAAAAATACTAATAGTAATTGGAACCAGGCCGGAAGCTATTAAAATGGCATCCGTGTTTCATTCCTTAAAAGCTAAAAAAGATATAAAGCTTGAAGTTTGCGTAACCGGGCAACACAGGAGTATGCTTGATCAAGTGCTCGATTTCTTTAAAATAAATGTCGACTATGATTTGGATATCATGGAGCCCAATCAGACATTAAATAGTACAAGCGGAAAAATATTACTACAAATGGACAAGATTATAAATGCCTGCAATCCTGATTTGCTGCTTGTTCACGGAGATACAAATACATCCTTTGCAGCTGCTCTTTCGGCATTTCATCGAAAAATTCCAATCGGCCATGTAGAAGCAGGCCTGCGAAGTGGTAATATGCAATTGCCTTTTCCGGAAGAAGGTAACAGAACATTGATTACAAAAATAGCATCTTTTCATTTTGCACCAACTAAACAAAATGTAATCAATTTACTAAATGAAGGTGTCAAAAAAACTAATATCATTAAAACCGGAAATACGGTAATCGACAGTTTGCTATACACTTCAAAATCAATTTCCGGATTCTCAAAAAATGTTAACAATGCTAGTTTAAAAATAGCAGTCGAATCAGGCAACAAAATAATTTTAGTAACCGGACATCGGCGCGAAAACTTAGGCAAAGGTTTAGAAAACATTTGTGCAGCCTTAAAAAATATTGCTAATGCAAATCCCGATATAACAATTGTTTATCCCGTACACCTCAACCCGCAAGTCAAAGGCCCCGTAATGAAAATTTTAGGCAAGCAGAAAAACGTACTGCTAACTGAACCTTTATCTTATCCTGATTTTGTATACTTAATGAAAAAATCATATCTTTTATTAACTGATTCAGGCGGTATTCAAGAAGAAGGCCCCTCATTGGGAAAACCTGTGCTTGTAATGCGCAATGTTACGGAACGTCCGGAAGCTGTTGAAGCAGGCACAGTTAAATTAGTAGGAACAAGTCGCACCAAAATTGAAAATACAGTTCAAAAATTAATAGATTCAAGCAAACACTACAATCAATTAACAAAAAGGACAAACCCTTATGGTGACGGGAAAGCGGCTGAGCGCATAACAAATTGGCTGATAAAAAATGCTTCAAAAATTAAAAAATTAAAGCAAGTATGAAACAACTGATTCAGCATCTAAAAACCGGTGAAACAATTTTAGAGGAAGTACCGGTTCCGGCATTACCACCTGGTTATATATTAATTAGAACTACCAAAAGCTTAATTTCCACAGGCACAGAAAAAATGCTTGTTGAATTTAGCAAGGCCGGTTTATTTGCTAAAGCTCGTCAAAATCCGGATCGTGTTGCACAAGTATTCGATAAAATTAAAACAGATGGATTACTTCCAACAATTGAAGCAGTATTTAGAAGACTTGACGAACCAATGCCCTTAGGGTATTGCAATGTAGGAACCATAGTTGAAATTAGTGAAGGTGTTACTGAATTTAAAATAGGTGATCGCGTGGTAAGCAATGGCGTTCATGCCGAATTTGTTGCTGTTCCCAAAAATTTGGCTGCAATTATACCCAATTCCGTTTCAGATGAAATGGCAACATTTACAGTTGTAAGCGCAATTGGCTTGCAGGCAATACGATTAGCTAAGCCGGAATTTGGAGATACTGTTGTAGTTATTGGATTAGGCCTAATAGGCCTGCTTACTTGTCAATTAGCGATTTCAAATGGTTGCAAAGTAATTGCATTTGATATAGACGATGAAAAAATAAGCATCGCGCGTAAATTAAATATTGATGCGTATCATTCTGCAAATGATAATATTATCGAGGTAGTAAATAGGGGAACAAATAATTTAGGTGCTGATATAGTAATAATAGCAGCTTCTGCTAAAAATGATAACATCATTAACACATCAGCCGTTATTACACGCAAACTTGGAAAAATTGTTTTAATTGGTGTAATTAACTTGAATATTGATAGAACTGAATTCTATAAAAAAGAAATAAAATTTCAGGTTTCATGTTCTTATGGTCCGGGAAGATATGATGATAGTTACGAGCAAAAGGGAATTGATTATCCGTTTGCTTATGTAAGGTGGACAGTAAAACGAAATTTTGAAACAATATTACAATGTATGCAAAATGGTTCATTGCAAACCCAATTACTAACCTCAAAAGTAGTTGAATTCAGCGATGCGCCAACTGTTTATAACAATATTTCAACAGCAAATGTAATTGCTGCGATTCTAAACTACGATTCAAACAATGTACCATATCGAAAATTAAATTTAAATAATAGTGCAAATATTTCCGGTAAGCAAGTAGTTGCTATTATTGGAGCCGGTAACTATAGCAAACTAACTTTACTGCCCGCTTTAGCGGATAGTAATTTAAACATTAAATATATTGCAGCAAATGATGGCTTAAATGCTGCGCTCCTTGCTAAAAAATACAAAATAGATTTTGCTGTTACTGATAATAATATAATATTCGCCGACAAGGAAGTAAATTTAATAATTATTGCAACTAGGCATGACTCACATGCACAACTTGTGCAACAAGCTTTTGCCAATAACAAACATGTGTTTGTAGAAAAGCCCCTAGCATTAAACGCACAAGACCTGGAACAAATAGTTAGCCTCCATACAGAAAACAGCAATTCACTGTTATTTGTTGGATTTAATAGAAGACATGCGCCACTGGCTGTAAAAGCAAAATCGCTGCTGCCTAAAGATGCAGTAATGAATATTAACATTACAGTGAATGCAGGTCCATTGCCGGCAAATCATTGGTTATTTGATGAAAACATTGGCGGAGGAAGAATAATTGGAGAGGCATGTCACTTTTTTGATTTGATGAGTTATTTTACGGGAAGCAACATCAAAACAGTTTATGCAACTTCAGCGAATGTAACCAACCAAATTGAAAATGTAATTATCCATTTAACATTTATAAATGGAAGTCATGGAACAATTTCATACTTTGCCAATGGGAATAAAAGTTTTCCAAAAGAAAATATTAGTATATTTTGCAATAACCAAATTTTGGTCATTGATAATTTTAAAAAATTAAGTGGGTTTGGATTTTCAAACTTCAAAAACAAATCCGGCAAACAAGATAAAGGGCATGCTGCTCAATTTAATAAAATAGCAAACATAATAACAAATGGTGGCTATGCCTATACCTCTTTTGATGAGTTGTATAACACAACAAACGCAACATTTGCAGCGATGCAAAGCATTAAACAAAATCAAGTAATTAATATTTAACAACAAACATGTGTGGAATTCTTGGTTTAATAAAAAATAGCAACGATGAAATAAATGTTGACTATGCTTTTAATACACTGAAGCATCGCGGTCCGGACTCAAGTGGATTATATCAAGACGACCATGTAATTTTAGGCACGCACAGACTTAAGATTCAAGATTTAAGCAATTTGGGTGACCAACCAATTATAGACGATACCGGAAGATATTATATCATTTTTAATGGTGAAATTTATAATAACCAAGCAATTCGTAAAAAATTAATTGACCAAGGTGTTAAATTCAAAGGCAACTCCGATACAGAAGCAGTTCTTTATGGCTATATCATTTATGGAGAAGCAATTCTTAATTTACTGAACGGCATTTTCGCCCTCGCAATTTACGATAAAATTGAACAAACAATTTTCGGTGCAAGGGACCAATTTGGAGTTAAGCCATATTACTACTATTTAAAGGGGAATGCATTTGCATTTAGCTCCGAAATAAAGGCATTAATACATTTGCCTGATTTCGACAATGCCTTAAACTTCAAGGCTTTAGCAAATTACATGAATTATTTATGGTCGCCGGGAGAGCTAACACCTTTTAAATTCATGCATAAATTATTGCCAGGCGAATGTTTTAAGATTCAAGTTACAAAACCGGCCACATTCAAAAAATACAAATACTATGACATTCCGTTCAATGGTTCTCGAGAATTTTATAGTGATAAAATGTGGATTAAAACAATTGATGAAAAGTTAGAGCAAGCAGTTAAATCGCAATTGCTTTCAGATGTCCCCGTTGGCTTTTTTCTATCAGGAGGCATTGATTCGTCATTAATTGTAGCTGCAGCCGCGAAATTAAACAAAGGCTCCAAATTAGATTGTTTCACTATAAAAGGCGACAACAATGCAAACAATGAAGGATTTGACGAGGACTTTAAATTTGCTCAAGAAGCGGCCAAACATTTGAACGTTAATTTACATGTTGTTGATGGCAGTATTAACATCATAAATGATTTCGATAAAATGATTTGGCATATGGACGAACCGCAGGCTGACATCGCACCTTTATATGTTTACAAAGTTTGCCAAGAAGCCCGGGAACAGGGTATAAAAGTATTGTTGAGTGGAGCAGGTGGCGATGATATATTTTCAGGCTATAGAAGACATACCGCAATAAATTTAGATAAATATTTAAAATTTACTCCTTCATTTGTATTCCCGGTACTAGAAAAATATTTACAAAATAAGGATGTTAATAATCCTAATATTAGAAGGATAAACAAATTTATAAAACGCAATAAAGCAACAACAATTGATAGATTAGTCGGGTATTTTGAATGGTACCCCATTGCAGAGAATCTTAATTTATTTCATAGCGACATACAAAATGAAATAATAAACTATAAACCTGATGAGTATTTATATAACTTATTAGATTGTGTGCAGGAAGAAGATGACCTACTTAATAAGATGCTATATCTGGAGCAAAAAACATTCCTAGTAGACCACAATTTGAATTATACGGATAAAATGGGAATGGCTGCAGGAGTAGAAATTCGGGTACCCTTTCTAGACATAGAATTAGTACACGCAAGTACAAGGCTTCCCAAAAATTTAAAAATTCGCAATCATCATACAAAGTACATTTTGCGCAAGATTGCAGCACAAAACCTACCTGCATCAATTGTAAATAGAGCCAAAACCGGATTTGGTGCACCGGTTAGAAAATGGATAAGTAATGACTTGGGCAATATGATTAATGAACGATTGTCTATTACAGAATTAAATAAATTTCAAATTTTTAATCCAAAGGCAGTTGAAAAGCTAATTGACGACAACAAAAAAGGTAAGATTGACGGAGCTTATACTATATTAACTATTATGGCAGTACAAAGTTGGCTGAATCAATTTTATACAAATGATATAAATAATAATTAACCTGAATAATATTCTCAAATACAGTTATTTGTTAAAAGATATGGGTCCAGCCTATTTCTTTAACCGTTCATTACATTTAATCAATATAAAATGCGGCAGCATTAAAAGGAGAAATGAATTCAAACCTACTCAACAACTAAATTCAACACTTAACGATTGGCAAAAAACTACCACAAATTACATCATACCTACTAAATCTAATATTACATTAAAAAAAACAAAAAATACAGCACTATTAACAAAAGCGCTCGAATGTTTGAATGGCAATATATTATACTTTAATTCAGCATATCCTAAATCATTACTTGAAAACAAATGGCATACTAATCCGGTTACGGGTTTTACTTATCCCAAAAACCAACATTGGTTAGCCATAAACGAATTTTCACCTGAGAATGATATCAAGTATGTTTGGGAGCGTTCCAGATTCTGTTTTCTTTATGATATAATTCGATACGATTACCACTTTGATAAGGATTGCAGCCAATTTGCTATTAAT
>JANMLV010000247.1:0-11410 GCA_031372705.1 Bacteroidota bacterium
CTACGATAGCAAAAAAGCTCCGATGCTTCAACTCACCAAGCGGGCGCAGCGCTAGCACATAACAAACGCGATTAAATAAAACTAGCTCCGTTATCAAAACACCACTATCACTAAAAATACTGCTGGCGCCTCGTCCGCGCCCCGCGTGTGTCGTTAGCTGCACTTGCGCAATGCAATGCAGCCTTGATTTTTTGGTTCTTTTGTATCAAGACAAAAGAACACAAATCCCCATTCGAAGCCGATAATGTAACTTAAAAAAAAGCTCAAAAAAAAACGCTATGTAAAACACAGCGTTTTCTTCTTCAAATCAAACATCCGTTATTTTATAAATAATTTTAATTCTACTCTTCTGTTTTTAGTTCTTCCTGCTTCATTATCATTTGATGCAACAGGATTTGTTTCACCATAACCTTTAGCTTCTAATCGTGCATTAGAAACTCCTTTTGCAAATAAATATGCTTTAACAGCATCAACGCGTTGTTGCGAAAGTGTCATGTTCATATCATCACCACCAACATTATCGGTGTGACCGTTAATTTGCAAATTGTAATCGGTATATTCTTTTAATATACTCACCACTTCGTCAAGCATCGCATTTGATGATGATTTTAATGTTGCTTTACCAGATTCAAATTCAATTCCTCTTGCTGCAAAATTTAAACGCTTTTCAACATCGGGCTTAACTACAGGACAACCATTAACACTGCCTTCACCTTTAGTTGTAGGACATTTATCGTTGGTATCAATAACACCATCGCCATCTGTATCGGCAGGACAACCTTTAGCATCCACTTTTATACCTTTTGGTGTATCAGGACATTTATCGTCTGAATCTATAATTCCGTCTCTGTCATTATCTGAAGTGCAACCTGTAAGATCTACACGCAAACCTTTTTCAGTTCCGGGACATTTATCATTTGAATCATCTACGCCATCACCATCTGTATCTGGACAACCTTTATACATATCTAAACCTTTAAGATTCGGACATTTATCCAACGCATCTTGAATACCATCATTGTCGCTATCCGGACATCCTTGAAATCTCGCAAAACCGGGAACCTCAGGACATGCATCATCAACATCGGCTACATCATCTTTATCTTGATCGGGGCAACCATTTAATTTAGCTAAACCCGGTGACATGGAGCATTTATCTAAATAGTCGGCAACTTTATCATTATCGCTGTCTAATGGACAACCATTTTCGTCAACTGCAACACCGGCGGGTGTATCAGGGCATTCATCTTTTTTATCTTTTACACCATCTCCATCCGCATCTTTAGAAAAATCAATAAAAATTGTTTCTCCCGAATTAGCAGGCAAGGCAAAAACATCAGGCTGTAGTAAATTTTTAACTTCACTTAATTCTGTTGTCGTTAATTGTGCAAATTCATCATTTGATGCCACATTTAAATCTTGTGCAAAATTCGATTTAGGCAATAACAATATCGCTATTGCTATTATAACATTGGATAATTTAAATTTCATAATTTATATTTAAGTGTGAATTAATTTTCACTATCCAAAGGTGAGAACATTAAATTGTGCAGGGTTACACAACTAAGGGTTTGTTTTATATAATTCACAGATTTGGCAGGCTGCGTAAGCATTTAATACTACGATAATATTGACAAAAAATGTGTAGAGGTGTGTTATATGCGCCGCCGGGAAGATTGGAAAAGAAAAACGCAGTTCAACAAAAGCAGATTATTTAACTTGTCAAAATTGTATTTTGTTACAGGTTTTATCAGAAAAAGCCTATATATAATACGGAAGCATAAAATAACTATTCTTACAGTTTGTAATTAACTGTAACGAATAGCCCCTATTAATGAATATAGTAAATAAGATTTAATTACTGAAACACACGCACATAATCAACCGCCATTACTTGTGGGAAAATGGTACTGGCATCAGGACTCCCCGGCCAATTGCCGCCAACTGCTACATTAAATATAAAGAAGAAGTTGTTATGAAATTCCGCTAAAGCAGCGGGTGTAATATCTGCTGTATGATATTGAATATCATCGCGCAGCCATTTAATGGAGTTATCATCCCAAATAATAGAAAATACATGAAACTCTTCAGCATATTTTGCACTTGCTAAAGTGTTACTTCCGCCATAAGATGCATTTGATCCGTCGTTACTCCAATGTATGGTGCCATAAACAGTTCGGTCATTAAATCCTTCACCGCCAATTAATTCCATAATGTCTATCTCTCCACAAGCGGGCCATCCAACAGCACCAATATTATCACCCAGCATCCATAAAGCCGGCCATATTCCTTTACCATAAGGCAAAGCAGCTCTAATATCTATACGACCTTTTTCAAATGACTTTTTACCTTGGGTTTTTATTCTACTTGAGGTATAGTTTTGTCCCCCGAAATTTTCTTGTTTTGCAGTTATTTTTAAAAGCCCGTCTGATACTTCGACATTTTCCGGTCTGTAATAAATTAGTTCATTATTGCCCCATCCTGAAACACCATTTCCAATCTCGTGTACCCAGTCAGCAGACAGCGAAGTGCCATTAAATTCATCTTGCCAAACCAATGAATAGCCTGCATAATCTAAAGGAGTAGAATAACCTGTAGTGGGAATTTCACCATTCCATCCCGGATCAACTGCTACTTCCACTAAATCAGTAATTTCTACAAATTCATAATCTAATACATGTGCCTTGGAGATAATTGTATAAGTGCCACTAGCAGAATAGGTATAGCTTCCAAAACCGTCAACAGCCTCCACTATAGTAGTTTCACCATCTTCAACAAATGTAAAAGTGTAGAAGTTGGCACCGTTTGCTGTGGCAGATATATTTACAGTTCCTTCGTTTACGGTAATTGTATTGGTGAAATTTGTTGGTAAAACAATGTCATCAGATACAGGTGCTTTTTCGCATGAAATAAGCAACATTACAGCAAACAAACTGATTATAACTTTCGGGAGTATATACCTATTCTTTAGTAACATCTATTATTATTGTTGTTTTATATCATCGAAATAAAATGTTCCGGCAGCGCCAACGTCCCAACCCGGAAATAATACGAGTCTGTCATATGTATCTGCTGCAGCGCCGGTAAAATCTACAAATACTTCTACCCATGTATTCGCAACAGGAACATCAACATCTAATTCCACAAAAGCACCCGGGTCTATAGACTTTTCAATTTTTATTCTGAAAGGTCCCGTTACCGGTGCCCAAACTTTTAACGCAATTTGTGTATTGGTTGAAAAGTCTAATGGATCAGTTAGATTAACAAACAATCCTGCCCATGGTTCAATACCATGAATTGTTTCTACCACATTTGCACTGGTATTAATTCCTGAAGCGTCAGGATTAGCAATAACCGCATATGAACTACCACCGAAAGTTAAGAATTCAGGAACAGCACCTTCAAAATCAATTGGGAGACTATAAGTAGTGGGCTCAACAACTTCACCTGAATGCACAAAGCCTTCCGGTATCAATTTTATGTACCAGTTAAGTCCGCCTGAGTGATGTTTATATTGCAACCACAATGCTGTATCATTAAGCAATAAAATTCTGTATTCTTGAATCCCTGTCCACAATCCCATAAAAGCAGAACCTGACAAGCTAATACTTGTATCAGCACCTAACGAAACTGTCCAAGATTCATCTAATTGATCTTCAAAAGGAGCTGTATAATCAGTTAGGTTCTCGTATGAGCCCGGAAAGTCAGCAGCAAGTGTATTGTGAACATATACGTCACCATTAGTAACCATATCAAATTTAAACGCGTTGAGGTAAAACACATATTTGTCGTTATACATACCAACACCTGATTTAGCATTAGGACCTGCAGCATAATACTCAGGAACATCACCTAAACCACTTACTGGGTCAGGACCAACACCTAAATGACCAACTACAGTTGAATCCATAACCCAAGTTCTACTGCCCGGACCGGCGATTCCACCTGTCAGCGCATTATAAATTGGATCATCTAGCAATGTAAGGTCATCATTTTCGATAACAATACTTTGGCTGCTAAAATTACTTCCGCCTTGATTAAACACAGTAAGTGTTACAACATATGTTCCTGCATTTGGATAAGTTGCAGTTACATTTGTTCCTTCACCTGTTGTACCATTTCCAAAATCCCAATTAGCAGTTAAGTCGGGATTAGAAGCTGTAAAATCAATAATATTAGGGTTTGCAGCCGAAGGTGCATAAGTAAACAATGCATCAGCTTCTGTTGGTGGATCAATTAAAACAGGGTCTTCTTTCTTGCAAGACGATATTGCAATAAACATCGTTAAAGCAAATAATAGATAACTTGATTTTTTCATTTTATTTATTTTTTAGTAGTTTAATAACCTTCATTTTGCGGCCAATTACCTCCCGACAAATCTATTTCAATCTGGGGAATTGGAAACAATTCATTTTTATTTGTTTGGAAACCTTCAATATTTGCAGCTGCTTGGTTGGTGCGCACTAAATCAAAAAAACGATGTCCTTCGCACGATAATTCCAATCTTCTTTCATTCCAAATATCTTCAACACCGGTTAATGCAATTGCAGGCATGCCTGCGCGCGCTCTAACCAGGTTAACGTATTCTTGAGCTGTTCCGGTATTTCCTGTTTGATAGAGTGCTTCTGCTGCCATTAATAATACATCAGCATATCTTATCACTTTATAATTTACAGGACTAGTTAAATCATCATCAGGAAGTCCGATTTCACCTTGGCGTTTGATATATTTATTATTATAAAATCCGGTATGGCCGCCTGCGCCTATTGCATACGTAATACTTTCAGGATCCGGTTGCGCCGCAATAAATGCATCAATATCTAGCACTGTTGCGTCTCTTCTTGGATCAGCAGGATCGAATGCATCATATAAATTCTGTGTAGGCAGATTATAACTATTTCCATCTCCGTAAACAGGTCCATTGTATTGACGAATACCTTGGAAACCGGGACCAACATTGCCTTCCAAACAAATTAAACAGCCATAGCTTCCACCTTC
The DNA here is from genome assembly GCA_031372705.1 of Bacteroidota bacterium. GTDB lineage: Bacteria > Bacteroidota > Bacteroidia > Chitinophagales > BACL12 > UBA7236. The sequence goes on from JANMLV010000247.1 coordinate 4,999, forward strand.
AAGTCCGGTGTATTCAACGTCAAAAACTGTTTCAGTATGGCCTTCATTGGCAACGGTAAATAAGGAATTAAAATCAGCAATTAAACTATAGGTTCCCAACGCAATAACACTTTCTAAAGTTGATGCAGCTTCGGCATATTTACCTTGATAGAGGTATGCTTTTCCTAATAATGATAATGCTGCTCCTTGCGATGCCTGTCCTTTTACTGTTGGTGTAATATCCAAAAGCGGAGCTGCAGCCAATAAATCCGCCTCTATTTGCGCATATACTTCACTTGCAGGAGCTCTATCAATTTCGGTAGCTTCATCAACACCTAAACGCTGGTCAATAACTAATGGAACATCTCCAAAAAACTTTACTAATTCAAAATAATAAAATGCTCTTAAAAATCTTGTTTGAGCTATGATTTTATCTTTGCCTTCAAAGTCAATGTTATCTTTAAATTCCATTATATAATTAGCGCGTGAAATTCCTGTGTAATTCCATCTCCATAAATTAAGGAGTTCAGTATTATCGCCGCCGTGGTTCATCGCATCTATTTCATGCAATCCTTCAGTATCGGTAACACTTTCGCCGCCGGCTATTGTATTATCTGATGCAATTTCGCCTATCCATACAGATAGAAACGAGCCTTGCAGCATGTCATATGCGCCAACTAATGCCCTATCATAATCTTCGGGGGTTAAGAAATAATTCTCTGCATCCTGCACATAAGGTGGATCTAAATCTAAAAATTTCTCACATGCCGGAATGGCTAAAATAGAAATTAGCAGAATGATTATCGTTGTGCTTTTTTTAATCGTCTTCATAGTTTAAAATTTAAGGTTAACACCGGCCATAAATGTTTTTGCTTGAGGATAAAGTCCGTAATCTACTCCTGAGGAAAGAACAGACGAAGAGCCAAGATCAGGGTCAAAACCTTGGTAGCGCGTAAAGGTTACCAAGTTGTTTGCCGCAAGGTATATTCTTAATGAATTAACTTTCATGCGTTGCATCATTGCATCGGGAAATGTAAATCCTAATTGTAAATTTCTTAGTCTTGCAAACGAGCCATCTTCCACATAATAATCTGAGAACTCATTATTACGTGTAGCCTCTGTAGTAACTCTTGGATGTTCATTTGTTGAACCCGGTCCTGTCCACCTGTTAATCACATAATCTAATTGATTAGCATATGGTTGAAGACGCTCGAAGTTTCTAATAATTTCTTGACCAACAGCAGCATAAGCATTGGCTGATACATCAAATGCCTTATAAGCTACATTAAATGAAAATCCAAGCGTAAAATCAGGAATTGGAGAGCCAATCATTGTTTTATCTGAATTGTCGTTAAAATTTATAATACCATCACCATTTTGGTCAACAAAAATTAAGTCACCCGGTTCAGCATCATCTTGAACTACAGGATGCGCGTCAATTTCTGCTTGCGTTTGAAATACACCTGCAGTTTCATAACCTATAAAATAACCAATCGGAAATCCTTCTTCAAATCGCGTGGCAACACTGCCGCCGACACTGAAACCAACTCCCGGTAAAAAATCAACACCTTCTGGAACACTGGTTACTTCGTTTTTTATTGTTGTGAAATTAAAATTAATATCAGCTGTAAAATCTTTTGCAATTGATGCAGTATATCCTAATTCAAATTCAAAGCCTTTATTAGAAACGTTACCTGCATTTACAACCGGTGGATAGCCTCCCGGACCATAAGTTCCTAATAATCCGGACACGTCAGGTTGGAAAAGTAAATCGAATGTATTTTTTATGAAATAGTTAGAGGTGATATCTAATTTATTAAACAATGTTAAATCAACTCCTGCATTAAATTGACGTGTAGTTTCCCATTTTAAATCGGGGTTAGCACCGCGACCAATTGCTGCTCCGATAGTAATTAAATCATCAAACACATAAACACCTTCGCCATTTAATAATGCGCGATAAGCGAAATTAGGTATCTGATCATTTCCGGAAATACCATAACTTAAGCGAAGTTTAAGAAAATCCATTTTTTTAACCTTGTAGAAATTCTCTTCTGAAATTAGCCAAGCTCCTGAAATTGTCGGGAAAAATCCGTATCTGTTATTAGGTCCGAATTTACTTGAACCATCGCGACGAATAATAGTAGAAACCATGTATTTATAGTCATAACTATATTCTGCTCTTAAAAATGCAGAAACTAATCGTTCTTTAAATTCGAATGAACCAACATTATTTAATAATCCTCCTTCTGCAGTGTTTGCAGAAATATCGGCAAAATCGATAGAGTTATTGGGAATATTATATGCAGTTCCATTCAAACCTTGTCCGGAACGCTGAAAAACAGAAACACCTGCAGTTCCTTTTACGCGATGAATTAATTTAAATGTCTCATTATAATTCAAGAAACTTTCATAATTTAAATCAGTATAAGTTGCTCTGTCTTCATAAACAGCAGCACCTCGTTCAAGAAATACACTATCAGCAATTTCTATCATTGGCGATTCTAATTCAGCATTCACTGCAGTATTAGCATACTTGCCCGGGCCATAATAAACCAATGGCGAAAACACTTTACTATCAACCAAAGCGAAGTTGTAATTGAAGCGATTCGTGAAAGAAAAATTATAATTAAAATTATATTCTATTTCTTCTTTGCCAACAAATTTATTGGCAATAGATGCATTATAACTATTTTCAATTTGTGCAACCGGATTAATAATATCACTTACTTCCTCTAAATAACTATAATTGCCATCAGCTGTTTTTACAGGTTCAGTTGGAAATGCATTTATTGTATTATATAATACAGACCCAATTCCGTTTTCCGGCAAGCCACTTCTATCATCATTTGAATAGAGAAATAATGAATTCAGTTTTAATTTCGTTGACAAATCTGTGCTAAGATTTACTCTGGCATTATATCTTGTAAACTGCGCTTTTTCGCCACCAACAATACCATTTTGATTAAAGTAACCCCATCCTAATGAGTAACGTGTGTTGGCAGTTCCGCCGCTTAAACTTAAGTTATGACTTTGAATTGGTGCATCTTGAAAAATGGTATCCTGCCAATTTGTTCCTTCGCCTAAATTTGTATTAGGAAATGGAGCAGGAAGGCCACCAAACACAAACATCTCATTTTTAATTACTGCATATTCTTGAGCATTTAGCAAATCGAGTTTATTTGCAGTTTGCTGAATACCATAATAGGCATTGTATTCAACGGCAGGCTTTGCATTTAAGCTGCCATTCTTTGTCTCAATAATTATAACCCCATTTGCTGCACGCACACCATAAATACCGGCCGTTGCATCCTTTAATACGTTTATTGATTTTATATCTGCAGGATTAAGTGCATTCAGACCTTCCGAATCGTAAACCACACCATCAACAAGTATGAGTGGGTCATTATCGCCAAACGTAGACAAACCGCGGATTCTAATATTTGACGAACCACCCGGAGAACCTGAATTTGTATTAATAGTAACACCTGCCAGTTGCCCCTGCAAAGCCTGGTCTAACCTGGCGACATTCATTTTTTCGACATTTTCTCCGTCCAACCTAGCTGTGGCTCCCGTAAGCTCCTTACTGGTTGTGCTTCCATATCCTACCACAATTACATCGTCGAGCTGAAAAATGTCGGTCAATTGAACGTTAATAGTCGTTCTACCTGCTACTAAGATTACTTTACTTGAATAGCCAACAAATGAGAATACCAGCATCAAACTGTCGTTGTTCTGCACTTTAATGGTATAATCACCGGCCTCATCAGCCGAAGTGCCAATTAAGGTTCCTTTCACTAGCACTGATGCGAAGGGCATTGGCGCATTGTTTTCATCCGTGATTTTCCCCTTGATGGTCAATTCTTGGGAAAATAATGCCTTACTGATTCCCAGTAAAAGGCAAATGGTTAGTAAGCGTTTTATCATAGTTTTTGGTTAACGTAAAATAAAGGTAAACTTTTTTTACTTATTGTAGTAATTACAATAACTATTTTGAACTTTTTTTCAAAAAGGCCTTTAAATCGGCCGACAATTGTTAAAAAGTGAGGTAAAAAACTGACCTGGAGGGATGAGGAAGCTAGTTGGTGAAATGGTTTGAGATTTTTTGATTACTTCTTCAGTTTTTAGATGATTATTTAAACTTTGAGAGGTACCGAAAACTTAAGCATATGTGAGCCAAGTTAAACCGAAGCGTTGTGAAAAATTAGGTTTTAAAACTTCAAATGACTACTTTTATGGAATAGTTGCACTTTTACTGAAATTTAGAATCCAGTTCAGCAAGAGTTTCATAGTCATAAAATGTTGACACGCAAAATTATTGTAACATGAAAAAATATTCTAAACAAATAAAAATGGTTAGCTTCATTATCATAATAATGATGATTGCTAATCAGAATTTTGCTCAAACGGAATGCAACTATTCAACCTGCACTACTGTAACGAAAGAAATAAATTCAGCAATTACGATTAATTCTGCAACAACGTGGGAAACCGGTACGGCTCCGAATGATTATACCTGTACAATAGTAAATGCAAAAGTTACAATCAACAGTTCATTGACAATAAATGCTGTAGATTTAAAAATGACTACGAATGGATGGTTTCAAATTAACAACGGTGGCACCCTCACAATTACGAGTGGAACTGAGATCTACGCCTATAGTAATATGTGGGGCTCTACAGCAGGCGGAAGTGGTCCTGATGGAGGAATTAAAGTAAAAGGCGGAGGTACACTAAATGTTGACGGAGCTATAATTGCAGAAGCTTATTTGGCAATAAATGATGTTTCTAATGCTACTGATGGTGAAGCTAATATTTATTTAGACGGAACCTGTTTTTTCAATAATCAAGTTGCAATTGTCGTTGGCCCATACACAGGCACAATGGATAGTCATATAATTGCATGTCGCTTTGCAGCACCTTCTTTAATTGCTCCTTTATCAGGTATAGGAGATTTTGGTATTTACCTCAATCAAGTAAGGCCAACTACCCCGTTTCTCATTGGTGATAACCATCAATATCAAGCTGTATCTGCACATAACGAGTTCGAACAACTCGACGTTGCAATCGAGTCATACAGGTCTGATACTAAAATAGTTGACAACCTCTTTCACGACTTAAATACCGGGGTTCACGCAACAGGTACATCAAGCGTTAATGTAAGTCTATCAGTCGGCAGACCCCTAGTTATACCTCCGGATGTAGAGCATGAACTATTAAATCTTTTTACAAATGTTATAGATGCGATTGTTGTCAGCAATCATGTTAATACTTATATTTATCACAATTGGATAGAAAGTGACTACGATGCTGGGACAGGGGAATATATTATGGATAGGGCGATAGATATATCAAATACCTGCCCCGTGATAATTATTGACATTAATTTTATTCATAATTTTAATAACCGCGGTATTTATATTCATAATAATCCCGGTGCAACGAATATTTATATTCATTTTAATTCACTTGTAGAATATTCCCCTCTTGATAATATTGTTTCCACTGGAATAGTTGTTGCAGAAACTACTGCCGGCAGTTCTATCAATCTAAATATCGATGGAAATCAAATTGTAAATGTTTTAACTGGAATAAGATTAATAAATATTGATGATGCTACCTTATATTATAATATTCCAACGTATCAGCACCTTGATGGCGGAGCCGTGGCTTATGGCATAAGAATGAGCAATTGCGACTATGCAATTGTTAGTTCAAATGCATGTACTGGGAATTATGAAACTGGATTAGGATTTGAAGACTATGTGCGCGGTATTTATCTGGAAGATTGTAAGTCATTTGAATTAGGCAGCAATTCTAGCAACACCGCCAGTGAAGGAATATACATACTCGGGACTTCAGATGATGGTAACATTTATTGCAACAGAATGACAGATTGTGACATAGGGATTTTATTATTAGATATTGATGGTACCGCAATCTCATCTCCTCTTGCTGATATAATTACAAATCCATATGGAGAGGACCCTTCAGGAAATCATTGGTTTGATGAATATTCTGCGAACAGAGTAACAACTGATGGAAGTACGGATTGTAGGGCTACTACTTGGTATTATTATGATGATCTTCCTGAATATGATATACCGGTTGGACTCGTAACTCAAATCTTTCCATCGTATTTACCGGATTTTACCTGGATTGAGGGAGCTCAATGCACTGCTTATCCTGAAATGATGGAAGTTGCAGAGTATAATTACGAAGCATTAATCGAAGGAATAGAAAATGATTTTGAATCATGGGCGACGGCTTATTATGAAGATGAAATTGAAGACTCACCACTCACCTGGTTTAAATTATACAGATTCTGGAATTGTATAGTCAATAATGGTATTGCTGCTGGCGATTTGAGTTCAGAACTCCAGAACTTATATGGGTATGTTGGGACTACAAATATTCCATTAATAGATGCACT
>JANMLV010000250.1:0-21999 GCA_031372705.1 Bacteroidota bacterium
TAGTTTACTAACGATTTTAATGGGATGGTTTTTATTTTGGGGAAAAGGTAAAATTGGCTGGGCAACATTGTGGGTTCTCCCCTATTTTATTTGGTTGCTTATAGCAACTTCTCTAAATGGATATATTTATTTAAATAATTAATTCGATATCAATATCCTATCAGTTCCATCGAACATGGGCGATTGAATACTCAAAACTTTGAGTGGCACTGCAGAATTTACTATCACTTGATGTGGTGTTCCTTTCGGTATAACAATATAATCGCCGGATTTAATTGCTATCCAATTATCACCTAGTAACATGTTAGCCGTTCCTTCAAGAATATAAACTTGCTCGGTATGCTCTGCATGTTTGTGTAATGGAACTTCTTGTTTAATCCAAATGATAAATGAGGATGTAAGTGAATCCGAAAACAATCTTTTGCTGAACACATTTTCAAATAAGGTATCAGGCTGAATGTCATCGGTATGGTATACTTGTGCGCCGACTTTCGAAATGAATAGGGAAAGCAGCAGGCAAATTAATGTATGTTTCATATGTCAAATTTAAACACAAAATTATTTAAATATTAATACATTGATTTAGCGTTATCAATTTATAATCCAAATTACTTCAGAAAACTTTTGATTAATAGTAGCACAATAGCAATCGGGTAATAAAATCAATGCGAAGTATCACATACCCCATTTTGATTTTGTGGCCTCTGCGTGTATTTATTTTGTGTTTTTTGTGGGAAACAAACACATTATACCGGTATTGCTTAATGAACATCAATTAATAAACTATTCTAGCAATTCAAATTAGATTTGAATTGCTATGTTAATTTATACTTGAATCAAGGGAGGGCCCTGAATAAGAAAATTAACGAAGCGATGGTAATTAGATTTGAAATACGATTTTAATTTATTCTTGAATCAAGGGAGGGCCCTGAATAAGAAAATTAACGAAAGAGGATATATCCCAATAATTTTGATAGAATTTTCTATTCAGGGCAAATCCAACTAAATCAATATGCAGTCGTGAACTCCTTTATATTGATTAAGTTGGATTAGAACTTCGCTACAATCTTGAAGTTAAGTCTCCTATCAGTGAGGTAGTTGGGGAATGAGTATTGGAGATTATTTACATCTTTAACCCAGAAATAACTAATAGTATTTTGAATACCGAGGAGATTAAATACTTCTACACTTGCCCACATGGATTCGAACATGGTATTGATTGGTTTTTTGCCTTCGCGCTCACGTTCTTTAGCCAATAGCAAAGCCGAAAAACCGATGTCTACACGTCGGTATGGAGGGATTTTTGAAGCTGCTCTGTAGTATTCGCTATCAGGCGGACCATAAGGCATACCGCTTCCAAAGAGGAAACTTAAATGCACTTTAAAATTTTCGTTTCCCGGCATATAATCCTGAAAAAACATACCGAATGTAACTAATTGATCAGTTGGTCGACGAATGAAGTCTTGGTTGACAATTGTAAATGAATCCAATGCGCCATTTTCATCAAAATAATTAATTCTCGTGCTGTCGCCGTTAATGTTTTCTTTGGTGCGCATCACACTGAGGCTAATCCAACTATCGGCATCTTGCACAATTTCACCATGCAAACGCAAATCAATTCCTGTGGCATAACCAACTGCATTATTTTCACCAAAATAGCGGATGCGTACATTCTCTAAATCATAAGGAATGAGGTCGTACAAATATTTATAAAACGCTTCTGAAATAAATCTGAAATCGCGATTCCATGCTTTGAATTTATAATCGCTACCAATCACAAAATGCGCACTTTTTTGACTGAGTACATTTGTATTCACTTCCCCTTCCAGGTTCCTCAATTCTCGATAAAAGGGAGGTTGAAAATATAAACCTGCTGAAGCCTTTAATTCAATATCGATTAGGGAATCGTTTTTATTTTTCCAAACCGGTTGCCATACATATTGAAGGCGCGGCGTTATAATAAATTCTTTATTTAAATCCCAATAGCTTGCTCTAACGCCGGCAGTAAGTGCAAAGTTCCTGTTTTCAGGCTCCCATGTATCTTGCAAAAAAGCATTATAACGCATGCTGTTGAGCGAAGTTGTTGATTTGAAGACTTCCTGCAATTGAACTTGATCGCCTGTATAGGGCAATGAATATCCGGCGCTATCGAGTAATTCCCATTCTTTTAATTCATCAACAATATTTTCCATTTGAGCGCGCACGCCCCATTGGAAATATTGTTCACCTCGTTCATGCGAACCCAGGTGACCTATATTTACAACATCAGAAGTGAGATAATTCCTGGCGAAATTTTGGAAAGTGCCTACACCTAATCCATAAATAACTTCGCCATAATCTTCTGAACCTAAATTTGACTCAACCAAACCGAGCCAATACTGCCCGATGATATCAAAAGTTTCAGATTCTAAGCTATGATATCCTGAAGCTAAAAATTTTAGATTAGTTAATTTATTTGGTTGATATTGATAACTCAAACCACCAAATCCGGTTATATAATTATCAATTTCTTGGCCCTCAAAAAAAACATCCAACTGAATTACTTCATTAACTACACCTGTTGCAGTTGATCTGCTTTCAGGAACAAACGTATAACTGTTGGAACTAAAATTTGCTAAAATTTCGAGAGATGACTTTTTATTGATATTAATTCCGAACATTCCTTGCACATCAACAAAAACCGGATCGTATTCACCTACTGTATTTAATGAGCTCAATAAGTATTGGTTTGTTCTGTAACGGGCACCAAATAAATAGTACATTTTCCCGGAATCAATTTGGTCGTTAAAATAAAAGTTTGCGCCTAATAAACTGGCTGTAACTCCTGCTTCAAATTCTTTGGGTTTTTTGTATTGAATATCCAATACACTTGATAATTTATCGCCATACTTTGCTTCAAATCCACCTGCGGAAAATGCTATATTGTCAATTAAATCGTAGTTAGGAAAAGGTAAACCTTCTTGCTGACCGGAACGCACTAATTGAGGTCTGTAAATTTCAAAATCGTTTACATAAATTAAGTTCTCATCGTAGTTACCGCCTCGTATGGAGTATTGCGATGTAAGCTCATTATTATTAACCGCTCCCATTGTTTGCAATATTGCTGTAAGCGGATCCATGGTATATGGAATAGGTTCTAACTTTTTTAAGGGAATACGATAAATGGTTTCTTTAGGATCACTAACAACAACTGTAATTAATGTTTCGCCTTCCAATTTTACGATTATTACATATCTTTCGCCGGGCTGCAAGAGCACTTTTTCATAAGCTGTAACAAATCCTACATAGGAATACCTCAACACAACAGTATCGCTAGCCGGTACCGCTATTTCATAATTACCATTTTTGTCGGATTGAGCAGAAATTTTAGACTCGATAGCATAAATATTTGCAAGTGGCAGCGGTTTGCCATCGGCATCGGTAACCATTCCATAAACAGTTGCCTTTTGTTGAGCAGCAGCTGATAGGGAGATTATCGCAAAAAGTGTGATTAAATAGGCACGGAACATCAACACAACAAACGTTAGTTTTTGGAGATTATTTTCTATTAAGCGATTTTAGATGAGCTATAGCTTCGATGGGGTTTGGCTCACCAAAAACGCCACTTCCGGATACTAAAATATCGGCACCGGCATCTAAAATGCGTTGTGCATTATCCAACTTTACGCCGCCGTCAATTTCAATTAGCGCCGAAGAGCCTGTATCAGCAATTAGTTTTCGTAACTTTTTTATCTTTTCTATAGAAGTTTCAATAAAGCTTTGTCCGCCCCAACCCGGGTTCACACTCATAAAACAAACCACATCAACATCGGTTATAATATCCTCTAACGCGGAAATTGGTGTAGCCGGATTAATGGCAACGCCCCTTTTAGCGCCCAACTTCTTAATTTCTTGAAGTGTAGCGTGTAAATGCGTGCAAGCTTCAATATGCACCGAAATAGAATCGGCTCCGGCTTCTCTGAACTGTTTTAGGTAGCGTTCAGGGTTAACAGTCATCAAATGTACATCCAAAGGCTTACGGCTATGGCGTTTCATGGCTGCTACAACAGGTATGCCAAAACTCATATTTGGCACATAAACGCCATCCATAACATCTACGTGAATCCAATCTGCTGCTGAATTATTAATCATTTCAACATCTCTGGCGATATAAGCAAAATCACAACTTAAAATACTGGGTGCAACTAAATGGCTCATGCCGCAAAGATAAGTGCTTATTAGGTAAGAAATAAAAATAGCAAGCCCCCCAACCTCAAATTAGCCCAAGTGTCGACAAAATGTGCTCACTTGTGCTACTATTTTCAGACGTAATTATTGTTTAATACACTTAAAACTTGCTTATGTCATTGCACATGTCCACCATCAGCAAACGATTTCTTTACAAATGCCTTCAGTTGATTATCAGTGTTGTAATTGCCATCTACGGTTGTAATTACCTTATTGGAGAAATTATGTTCCTCTTTTAAGTAGTTATAAAACTCTTGCCTTGCTGTAGTAGGTCCAAAAATTAGAATCATATCATAAGGCAATAGTTCTGCGGCTAATTTTTTATAATAAGCGTGTGTAGCATTTTGTTCTTTTTCGTGTTTGGCAAATTCATTATTAGATGACCTGAATCCTCCTAGTTTTATTCCATCGGCAGTTTCACCTGCTATACGTACTCTTGGGTTTAAAGTGGATGCAAGTTCCTGAATGCTTAAATCGATATCATCCGGATTAATAAGCTTAGCCTGTGCATGATCCATCCAGATGCCAATTTTTTTCAATTCTGATTGTTTTTTCATAGTAGGTAGATTATTTATTATAAAACTCATTCGAAGCTAAGATATTTCAAATTATGAAGTCTTAAACAGACTTAGCTCAGTTAAACTGGTGACTTTAATAAGTTTGTAAATAATTATAACAAATATTGCATTAAAAAAGTTGCAAGTGTTAATAACACTTGCAACTTTGCCTTAAGAGCTTAAGCAACGGATAGTTTTGCTGAAGTTTATTGCTTCACAAATTTTTGCGTCACCGAATTAATTCCATCCTCCATTTTAATAAAATAAATACCACTGCTGATAGTATTTAAATTAATGGTGATGCTATTTTCAGATGTATTGATTGTTTGCACAATTTGGCTATTGAGGAAATAGCTTACTTAAAAGTATTAAGAAGACCCCAAAATACCTAATTATTTAGTGTGAAATGGCTTAAAAACTATGTAAAATGCAAGCTTAATTTAGTAAAGCATGTTTTGGCTTGCAGATGGCTTAAAGGCTTTTGCAGTTGAAAGAGCATGAACATCTCCAATTAAAGGGCTTTTATTCAAGGCTTGTGTAACTTGTTGGGTTCTAAAATTAGGCATAAAAACAAGCCTCCTACCTTTAAAATATACTAACTGTCGAAAAAATAGGTTCACTTGTCGAAAAAAGTAGCTCACTGAGCTATGAATAACAGAACTTTACCCTGTAAGCAAACCCCAAGTAGGTAACTTTACGCAAAATTACAGGCATGCATATTCCTTTAGAAGACTTTTTTAAAAATCCGCAACAAACCGGCTTTCAAATTTCGCCGGATGGCAGTCATGTGTCGTGGCTAGCGAGTTACCAAAATCGACTAAATATTTTTGTGCGCAATATTGAAAATGGCAAGGTGCAGCAAATTACCAATCAAACCGACCGCGATGTTTATCAATACTATTGGTTGAATGATACTACGTTGGCTTTTTTTAAAGATAATAACGGTGATGAAAACAATCATTTTTACCGTGTTCATTTACATGATGCAATTGCCGAAGACCTAACACCGTTTGCAGATGTAAAAGTTGAACTTGTTGATGAATTAGACGACATCGAAAATGAGGTTTTAATAATGATGAATAAACGCAATCCTGTTTTTTTTGACGTATATAATTTAAATACGCTAACAGGTGAATTGCAATTAATTGCAGAGAATCCGGGCAATATTACTGGATGGATTACCGACCACAATGGTGATATTCGCATGGCAAGCACGACAGACGGCGTTAACACCAGCTTGCTTTACAGAGAAACTATAACGAGTGAATTTAACAATATCATCACTACCAATTTTAAGGAAGGCATTTCACCTTTATTTTTCGATTTCGACAATAAAGAAATTTTCGCTTTAAGTAATATTGGAAGAGATAAAATTGCTATTGTAAAATTTAATCCAATTACAGCTCAAGAAACAGCAGTTTTATATGAGCATGATGCAGTTGATGCGGAGAGTTTGCATTATTCTAAAAAACGAAAAGTAATTACATCTGCCACTTATACCGATTGGAAAAAAGAATTTGTTTTTTTTGATGAAATTACTAAGAATAGATTTATCCATTTACGTGAATTAATAAACGAAGATGCCGAAATTTATATCACAGATTATAATAAGGACGAAACGATTTTCATTATAAGAACTATAAGTGACATCTCATTAGGAAATTATTATATCTACAACAGCATTTCCGATACTCTTAAGCATCTTGCTAATGTTAGTCCTTGGTTAAAAAGTAATGAATTGTGCACGATGCAGCCGATAACATATCAATCCCGCGACGGCTTAACAATACATGGTTATTTAACTTTACCAAAAAACAAATCTGCAGAAAATTTACCGGTAGTTGTTAATCCACACGGCGGGCCTTGGGTACGAGACACTTGGCGATTTAATCCGGAGGTGCAATTTTTAGCCAACAGAGGTTATGCTGTATTACAAGTAAATTACAGAGGCTCAACCGGATACGGAAAAAAATTCTGGGAAGCAGGATTTAAAGAATGGGGTAAAAAAATGCAAGATGATATCACAGATGGTGTAGCATATTTAATTTCATCCGGAATTGCGGATAAACAGAAAGTTGCCATTTACGGCGCGAGTTATGGTGGATATGCAACCCTTGCCGGATTAACATTTACACCCGAATTATATGCATGCGGAATAGATTATGTTGGCGTTAGCAGTTTATTTTCTTTTATGGAAACCATTCCTCCCTATTGGGAACCTTATTTAGAAATGATGTACGAAATGGTCGGGCATCCGATTAATGATAAAGTTAAACTAGCAGAAGCATCTCCCCTTTTGCACATCGAAAAAATAAAAGCACCATTATTAGTTGCGCAAGGCGCGATGGACCCTCGCGTAAAAAAATCGGAAAGTGATCAAATTGTAGAAGCTTTGCGCAATAATGGAGTTGAGGTTGATTATTTAGTGAAAGATAATGAAGGACATGGCTTTGCAAATGAAGAAAACAGATTTGAGTTCTATAGAAAAATGGAAACGTTTTTAAACAAACATATTGGATAATATATAATCTATGAAACAAAATTTAATTTACTTTTTATCTATTCTATTCTTGGGCGTTGCACCTTCCAAAGCACAAACGTTGGATGGATCAACACTTTGGAAAATTAGTGGAAATAATTTAACAACTCCCTCCTACTTGTTTGGGACAATACATTTAATTGATGCCGAACAGTTTACCGTTAATGCACAAACCGATAGCGTTTTTAATTTAACAGAACGTGTTGCTTTTGAAATAAAATTGGATGATTTAACTATGGCTACGGCATTTCAAAATTGGGCAATATTACCGGATTCCGGTACCATACATAATTATTGCAGCGGTGAGGAATATGCAAAAATGGAAAAGTATTTTAAAGATTCATTGCAAACAGATATCGCATTAATGGCAAATCAAAAACCATTTCTTTTATATCAATTGCAAATGAGCAATTTAATCAGTGGTAACCAAGCATCCTACGACCTGCATTTTTTAACAAAAAGCATGATGGCTCAAAAGGAAATTGTGGGTTTAGAATTACTCAGCGACCAACTTACTATTTTTGATAAAATACCTTATGAGGAGCAAATAGATTGGATAGTATCCGCAATAGATTCCGTATCTTATTATGATAATTATTATGAACAAATGATTAAAGATTATTTGGCCGGAAACATAGTCGCATTAAACACCATGATGACGGAAGACTCACCGGAACTAAAAAAATATGAAGATTTATTTTTAACCAATCGCAATAAAAATTGGGTTCCTCGAATAGCAACAATGATAGCGGAAAAATCAACCTTTATTGCTGTTGGCGCAGGGCACTTGCCTGGCCAAAACGGATTATTACAATTATTAACAAATGCAGGTTACACGGTAACCCCAATAAAATAAAACAAAACCTTACCATATGATTACTATTACCAATTTATCGAAGTCGTTTAAACTGTCGAGGCAACAGAAGAAAGAGAGAGGAAATTTGCCGCAGGGAGATATTGTTCATGCAGTGAATAATATTTCATTAAACTGTTTACCGGGAAGAGTGTTCACATTACTTGGTCCAAACGGAGCAGGTAAAACAACAACCTTACGCATGATTGCTACCATTTTGAAGCCAACTTCAGGCAATATTGTTGTAAATGGTTTTGTTACTGTAACGCATGGCATGGATGTGCGCAAGAGTTTAGGATTTTTAACCGGCTCAACAGGCCTGTACGACAGGTTAACACCCGATGAAACAATTAATTATTTCGGTCGATTAAATGGCATGGATGAAAGTACTTTGCAACGTCGTAAAAAAGAATTATTCGATTTATTAGGCGTAACAGAATTCGCACATCGACGTGTAGGTAAATTCAGTACCGGTATGAAGCAAAAAGTTTCAATTGTTAGAACAATGATACACGACCCGCAAGTAGTAGTATTCGACGAACCAACTTCAGGGTTAGATGTAATTGCAGCTAAGAGTATTATTGAATTGATTCGCCAATGCAAGCGCGATAATAAAACTGTAATTCTTTCAACACATATAATGAGTGAGGTGAATATGCTTTCTGATGATTTGGCAATTATTCATCGTGGCGATTTAGTTTATAACGGTTTGTTTGCCGATTTCAAAAATAACATGCAGGAGGATACATTGGAAGATGAATTTATCCGCATTGCACTTGAACATGAATCAGTAAAAGCTTAATTACCCAACCACAAACAATTTAAACAATGAAAAATATTATAACCATATTTAAAAAAGAGTTGATGGATACACTTCGCGATAAGCGAACATTATCTGTTATGCTTTTAATTCCCCTTGTAGTTTATCCTGCCATCTTTACAGGTATTTCTAAATACATGACTTCACAAAGTGAAAAGGCCGGTCAAGAAACGTTACGAATTGCAGTTATTTCAAATGGCAACGAAGCAAATTTCAGTAAATATGTTGTCGGAGCTCCAAATGTAAAACTATCCACTATCACAGATACAGTGGTTGCTAAAGAACAAATATTGAACGACAGTATTGATGCGGCATATTTTTTCCCTATGGGTTTTGATTCTGCATTAGCAAAATTGGAAGGCACTACCTTTCAGTATTTTTATACATCAACCAATAATGAATTTGAAGTTGCCATTATCCAAAATATTAATGCAGGTTATCAGCAGCAATTAGTAAAACAAAAGCTTGCAGAGGTATCGCTAAGCGAAACAATTCTTGAACCGGCAACAGGGCAAGCACGCAATTTAGCTTCAACACGCGAGCAATTGGGCAGCATTGTTGGTGGTATTTTGCCTTATTTCTTTATTATATTTTGCATGATAGGTTGCATGTATCCTGCCATAGATTTAGCTGCGGGTGAAAAAGAACGCGGATCTTTGGAAACACTTTTAGTTTCATCTGCCAGCCGACTTGAAATTTACATTGGTAAATTAATGACAGTTGCATTAAGCGGATTTATTTCTGCATTAGCGAGTATAGCAGGTTTGGTTATTTCTGCGCAATTAATTGGCATGGATGCATCTGCAGACTCTGATATGATGCAAGTTTCAGAATTACTTTCAGGTATTATTGAACCGGGTTCTATACTTATGTTACTTGCAATTTTGTTGCCATTAAATATTTTCTTCGCAGCCATTACATTAATGTTATCTATTTATGCAAGAACATTTAAGGAAGCTCAAAGTATGATTACACCTTTAATGATATTTATTGTTTTCCCAACAATTTTCGGTATGCTGCCGGGAGTAACACTAGATTATTCTACAGCATTAATTCCAATATTAAACGTTTCGCTTGGTGCAAAAGAAATAATTTCGGGTACAATTCAAACAGGCCCACTTTTAGTTACTTATGCTGCACTAATTGTTTATGCAACTATAGCGCTGCTCATTAGTGTCAAGTTCTTTAACAATGAGAAGAATATTTTAAGAGGATAAAGATCAAAATTCCTTTAAATTGAACACTTATCCCGGTAATCCACCATTATCGGGATATTTTTTTGCTAAAAAGTCGGCACTGTGGCCGAACATTGCACTCCCCTGTTTGTTAACCTCATGTTGACAATTAATGTCAGGCATACATACAACCTTTTTTAAATTTAACTCGTATACCAATAATTAGATAGAAATAGTGCCATGGAAAATTTATTCTGGAAAATTAAAAGTTTTCATCAGCTTAACGTGTTTGAATTGTATGGCATTTTACGCCTTAGACAGGAAGTTTTTGCTGTTGAGCAGAACTGTGTGTATTTAGATGTAGATGGCAAAGATCAGTTTTGCGACCATATTTTCGGGGTAGATGATGCCGGCAAGGTGATAGCTTATTGCCGAATAGTACAGCCGGGGAATTCTTATACAGAAGTATCAATTGGACGGGTTTGTACGCATCCGGAGCACCGAAACAGTGGTTTTGGAAGAATGGTTATGGATAAGGCGATTAATTTTATTGAAGATAAATATGGTCAAGCAGCCATAAAAATAGAAGCTCAGTTCTATTTAGAAAAGTTCTATGCAGCTTACAGTTTCGAGCCGAAGGGAGAAGTTTATCTGCTGGATGGTATCGAACACATTGAAATGCTTCGTGAGAAAAATACGGTTCATGTACGCGTTTAATTGCGTTTTCCACATGTTTTCGCCTTGAATATTGAAAATTATATCTAAAATTACCTCCGATATAAAAATTTCAATTTTTAACCACTAAATTTTCTTATTATGGGAATGTTAAAAGAATTCAAGGATTTTGCCATGAAAGGCAATCTTATCGACATATCTGTCGGTTTTGTAATGGGTGCTGCTTTCACAGCAGTTTCAACTTCATTTATAAACGGCATTGTGATGCCTTTAGTAAGTTTAATTGCAGGCAAAGATTTTTCATCATGGAAAATACAATTACGCGCGGCTGAAATGGATGCTGCCGGTGTAGTTACAAAGCCTGAAATTGCAATTTTATACGGTAGTTTTATTTCTGCAGCCATATATTTTATTATTGTGGCATTTGTTATGTTCATGGTGATTAAAGGAATTAACGCATTAAAGAGAAAAGAAGTAGAAGCTCCTGCTGCACCGCCGGCTCCTTCAACACAAGAAGTTTTGCTTGGTGAAATTCGGGATTTATTAAAAAAATAATATTTATATAGTAAAATGCCTTCCTTCGGGGAGGCATTTCTATGTTTATTTGGCAAGGTTATTGTCAAAAGGGGATTAAATAAACAAATAAAATTAATGTTATGAAAAAATTATTTACGCTTGTATTACTTTCAAGCATGTGTATGTTGTCATTTGCGCAAACGGATACCAAAACGGATACCACTTGGAAAAAAGGTGGTGGGGCCATTTTAAACTTCAATCAAACATCATTAAGCAACTGGGCTGCAGGTGGAGAAAGCAACCTTTCATCTACCTTATTAACCAACTTCTATGCAAACTACAAGTTCAAAACTGCTACTTGGGATAATACTTTAAATTTGAATTACGGACTCATAACCGCAAATAATTATGATGACATCCGCAAGAATGAAGACCGTATAGAATTAAACAGTAAATATGGTCGCTATGCGTTTGCTGACGATTTTTACTATAGTGCATTGATAAACTTCTTATCGCAATTTACAGCGGGGTACGATTACCTGAACGACCCAGAAGCAGCTATTCCAATTTCCAAATTGATGTCGCCGGGCTATTTGACTGCAGCTGTGGGATTAGACTGGAAACCAAGTCCTAAATTTTCGGTATTTCTTTCGCCTGCAACAGGTAAATTTTCATTTGTTTTAGATGATGATATTTCCAGTGCTATTATTGACACTGTAAATAACAAAAACAGATACGGTGTTGAAGCCGGTGAAAACTTACGCGCAGAATTTGGTGCTTCAATGGTTGCCTCATTAAATACACCACTTGGTAAAAATACAAGCTTGTCGTCTAAATTGGTATTATTTAACAACTTTACCGACCCAATTACAGAACATAGAGGCAATATTGACGTTGATTTTCAAAACAACTTAAATATTAAAGTAGGAAAATATATTGCCACTACAATTTTCTTACAAGTACTTTACGATCATGATATTGCAATTGCAACTTATGAAAATGATGTGCAAGTTGGCACAGGTCCTAAAACACAATTTAAAGAAGTGTTTGGCGTTGGATTAAGCTATTCTTTCAAATAAATAAAAAAAAAAATCCGGAGCAATTACTCCGGATTTTTTTATACAAAAATTTTAAATCTATCAAAGCAAGATTGGTGTAGCCATGCTCTATCATCAGGATGAGCTATATCAATTAATGCTTTTGCCCGCTGACGCAAATTTTTTCCGAATAAATTCGCATAACCATATTCAGTTACAATATATCTGGCGTGCGCTCTTGTTGTTACAACGCCGGCGCCGGCCTTTAATACCGGTACAATTCGCGAAACACCTTTATTAGTTCGAGATGTGAGTGCAATAATTGGCTTACCACCTTTACTTAAAGCAGCACCGCGCATAAAATCCATTTGTCCACCAACACCTGAATACTGATAACTACCAATAGAATCGGCGCAAACTTGTCCCGTAACGTCCACTTCAATGGCGCTATTTATGGCTACTACTCTATCGTTTTGTTTTATGATTGCAGGTTCATTTACATAATCTATATCCAAAAATTCAAAAGCAGGATTATCATCAACATAATCGTATAATTTTCTTGAACCTAAGGCAAATCCCGATACTGTAGTATTTGGGTGTATGTTTTTATATTTATTATTTACTACATCTGAATCAAATAACGGAATTAATCCGTCAGAAAACATTTCGGTATGCACACCCAAATCTTTATGATTGGTTAATGCACGCAATACAGCATCGGGTATAGCGCCAATTCCCATTTGCAATGTGCTTCTATCTTCTATTAATCCTGCAATAATTTCTGCTATTTTTAATTCATTAGCCGAAACTTTATCGCCAAACGATGCTTCGTGTAATGGTTCATCGGCATAAACCATTGCGTGGAAACGCGATGAATGTATTAAACTATCGCCATGTGTGCGCGGCACCTGCGGATTAATTTGTGCGATTACGTATTTTGCTGTATTAACTGCAGTTCGTGCAATATCCACTGATACGCCAAGTGAACAATATCCATGTTTATCGGGAGGTGAAACTTGCACTAATGCAGCATCGAGTGTAAGAATATTTTGTTTAAATAATTCCGGAATTTCACTTAAAAAAACCGGGATATAATCGGCGTAACCTAAACTTACTTCCTCGCGAATACTTGCAGATACAAACATTGAATTCATGTGAAAACTATCGCGGTGTTCGGGTCGGTCGACATACATTTCACCAAATACGCTTATAAAAACAAGTTCTATATCTTTAAGTGTATTGCTTTTTAAGGCGAGATGTTTTAATAAATGTGTTGGTGTGCAAGCACTTCCATGCACAAATATTCGGTTTCCGGAGCGGATGGAACTCAACGCTTCATCTGCTGAAACATAATGTAGTGTGGTATACATAAAATTAATTTACAAAAATTGCGAAACAATATTGCTCAGCAACAAGATAATAATTATGCAGCAAAAATAGACATGGAATTCAATATTACCATTGACTTATATCACCAACCTAAAACCCAAGCAAAAATAAGTGGTGCAACAATTGTTGCATCGCTTTCTACAATAAATTTAGGTGTGTGAATATCTAGCTTACCCCAGGTAATTTTTTCGTTTGGCACAGCGCCTGAATAACTACCGTAAGATGTTGTTGAATCGGAAATCTGGCAGAAATAGCTCCAAAAAGGTACATCGTGCCACTCTAAATCTTGATACATCATTGGTACTACGCAAATTGGAAAATCGCCTGCAATACCACCACCAATTTGGAAGAAGCCTACGCCTTTTCCCGAAGAGTTTTTGCGGTACCAATCGCTCAGCCAAACCATATATTCAATTCCGCTTTTCATGGTTGAAGCTTTGAGTTCACCCTTAATGCAATAAGATGCGAAGATGTTGCCCATGGTGCTATCTTCCCAACCCGGAACAATTATTGGAATATTTTTTTCAGCCGCAGCTATCATCCATGAGTCTTTTGGGTCGATTTCGTATCCATCAACCATTACTTTGCTCAATAACAACTTATACATGTATTCATGAGGGAAATAGCGTTCACCGGCTGCTTCTGCGTCTTTCCAAATTTTTACAATATGCTCTTGAATTTTGCGAAATGCTTCTTCTTCGGGAATACAAGTATCGGTAACACGGTTTAAACCCTGTTCCAACAACTCCCACTCCTGCTCAGGTGTTAAATCTCTATAATTAGGAACTCTTTTGTAATGCGAATGAGCAACCAAATTCATAACGTCTTCCTCTAAATTGGCACCGGTGCAGCTAATGATTGCCACTTTATCTTGTCTTATCATTTCAGCGAACGAAATTCCAAGTTCAGCTGTACTCATTGCACCTGCTAGGGTCACCATCATTTTACCACCTTCAAGCAAGTGTGTTTCATAACCTTTAGCAGCATCAACCAGAGCGGCTGAGTTAAAGTGGCGGTAATGGTGTTCTATGAAATTGGAAATTGGTCCTCGTGTCATTATTTCGTTATTTTGAACTGCAAAGAAACGAAAAAATAACTAAGACCTTTCAGATTTAACACTGAAAGGTCTTAACCTGATACATAAATAATCTTAGCTATTGTAATAGAACTTCTCCTCTACAATTTTACCATCTCTCCAACGTTGAACAGATACTTGCTTGTAGTTTCTTTCACCCCAGTCGCTGTGGGTATAATCAAATTCCCATTCATTTATTACAATACCGTCGCTTATCAATACATTGTGCAATTTTGCACCCCTGAAAGCAGTTAACTTTCCAACAAAATCTTCTTCAAAAACACGGCAATCTGCTTTCCCCACGCGAACAGGGAAATCATTATCCTGCATTACCACGTCATCAGCATAAAATTTTTCGAAAGCCCCGAGTATGTCTCCGGCTAAAATTTGAGCATTTAGCTGCTCAACTAATTGATTTAATTCCATAGTTTGATTAATTTACATGTATAGACATATAAATTAGGCATAAAGTTCATTAACAATGAACATTTATTGGCTTAGCGTAAGCTCAATACTACCAATGTACATTAACATATAATTAATTTGGTAAAGCGTATATATTAGCCAGTCAATTAAAGTGTGTCTATTTATATACTAAAACTGCAGTCTGTGTAGATTGGGCATTCAGTAACTTTAAAATATATGCTCCCGGAAGTAAATTCAAATCATCAATTTGTATGGAGCCCAAATTATTTTGGACAGGCAACATAAAAACTAACTCTCCCTGGATATTGCTAATACTTAAAATATACGATGCTGCATCAACCGGCAAATTCTCAATTCTAAAATTTTGTGCAGTAGGATTTGGTGCAATTATTAATGATGTAGATAATTTGTTCGACAATCCATTTATACCATCCGGAACAACAAATGTATCGCATGACACCGGTTGGAACGAATAATTTAATAAATCGCCATCTACTTCAAATACATTTAAATTCATGATAGTTTGTTCAAAAAATGCTTCCTCTATATACAATTCAATATCTGATTCATCTAAAGCAACGGGGTCAAGATAACAGCTCGTTAATGAAGTATCCAAAGCTAGCAATTGCATATCGCGCAACCCAAAAGGCGCATCGAAATCATCCTTAGTATTCGCGGTATAAATGATGTCTTGAATGCCATCTAATTTCGAAGCAATTTGCATAATAAAAGGTTCCGTATTTGCAGTTATGCCAAATGATTTTTGCAGTAGCAACTCCCCTTCGGGCGAATACTTTGATATTACTTGTCTATTTTCACTCCCAAAAAATGCAATACAGGAAGTATAAATATTATTTTCAGAATCCTGTACAACACCGCTTGCTCCGGTAATTGGATACGACCCAAGTGATGTGCCGGCTTGAATAGCTTTAGCCCAATCAATTTCCATCATATCACTTAATTTAATCACAATAGGGTTTCTATTATTATCAACATCAAGGTCATCGCCAACAATAATATATCCTCCATCAATTGCCTTAATAATTTTGTGCAGTGCATATATTGAAAATCCAATTCGATAGGCTGCTACTTCATTACCGTCTGCATCTAAATGCAAAATGGAGCCGCTGTAACCAAAGGGATTTGTTGCCGCACCGGTTATCAAAACACCTCCCTCATTGTCGGCTGTCATGCCATCATGTTGATCATCTCCATAGTCATAACTGTATTTCCAAATTATTTCACCGTCACCATCAATTTTAAATACTATCAGGTCATCATCGGTACCGGATTTTAAATGCCAATTTGAAATTATAAATGAATCAACTCCGGCTATTGGTTGTACAATTTGCTGTTGCATTTGCCTATTTGCTCCTTCATAAACTTTATGCCATAACACATTGCCCGCAGGATCTAACTTTGTAATTAAAGTTTGTTTTTCGCCACCAACATAAGTTAAACCTACTGCTAATAAACAATCTGCTGTTGTTGTTGCAAAATCATAATAGTTAAACAAAGAATCGGTTCTCACTGCATAAACAGGTATACCCGAACTTGTTAATTTAGTAACATTACCATTTAATCCAACAGCATAAACAAATTCACCAATTGGTGCAAGTTTACAAACAAAGTTATTCGAACTATTGCCATAAACTCCTGAAAATAGCGATTGTGCATTGACTTCTATCAATGCAATCATACACACAAAAAACAATTTAAAACGCATAAGCTAGCATTTATACAATTGAAACATTTCAATAAATATAACTCTAATTTATTAGAATGGATAATTTCGATTCGTACGATGCCACAGAACGCAGCATTGCTCCTTTTTATTCAAAATATAATAATACGCCTACAGAAATTTGCAGACCTTGTCTTATTGCCGGCTCAGTATAAGAATTATAATAGCTGTCATCTCCAAGCGGTATGTAAGGCATTTTATATGCAAAGTCAGCTGAAATTGCAATTTCATCATTTAGTAAATATAATCCTGAAATACCCCAAATACCTCCCAGCGCTCGTGACTTAAAATCGTTGGTTTTTACAACCCCTTTGTCAGTAGCTTCTTAGGTAACTTTTTCGAAACCGAATTGGGCACCACCGATTAAACCTAATAATAAATAATCCCAACTATCAGCTGCAAAAAGATACCTTACACTATATCCAATTGTAAAAAAATTAACTTTTTCAGTTATTGTAATTGAATCAGGATAAAATGTTTCATCTTTAAAATAAATAGATTTATACACATTATTCTTTGGTACATAAATAGATGTTTCTATGTACTGCTCTAAGTCTCTAAAAAAATCATAATATCCAATTTTATTTGTCAATCCAACTGTTGTACTATTTGGCGACAGCGATAAATCTTCTAATAAAACAAGGTCTGTAGCTTGGGCAGTAATAAAAAAACTGTGCTGAAGTTGTTTTGAAACAAATTCCTGCAATAAAGCATGCAATAAAATAAGTTTTCATAAGATTGCGAATGTTAGGTAGATGAAATATTTGTTCAAATCTATAAAAAAAACTTGTGAAGGTAAAACAAAGCCCCCTTTAAGTGATGGTTATACACTTAAAAGGGGTTCATGTTACTTGCTGTTAAAAATTAAACTTCCATATAACTTTCAACCGGCGGACAAGTACAAATTAAGTTCCTATCGCCTTGCGTATTATTAATTCTACCAACACTTGGCCAGAACTTTCTATCCTTGAGATAAGCAGCCGGGAAAACGGCTTCATTCCTCGTATAAGGATGATTCCAGTTTTCAGACAAGCTATCTTTCAGCGTATGCGGTGCGTTTTTTAATACATTATCAGTTTTATCGGCAGCACCTGATTCAATAGCAGCAATTTCGTTGCGAATGGATGTCATTGCTTCTATAAAACGATCTAATTCTTCTTTACTTTCACTTTCTGTAGGCTCAATCATTAATGTTCCTGCAACAGGGAATGAAACAGTAGGTGCATGAAAACCATAATCCATTAATCGCTTCGCAACATCTTCAACTTCTAAACCAATTGTATTTTTCCACTTTCTGAAATCAATAATAAATTCATGCGCAACGCGACCCGATTTACTTACGAATAAAATATCATAAAATTTTTCGAGATTGCTTTTCAAATAATTGGCATTTACAATAGCCATTTTTGTAGCATTTGTGCAACCAACTCCACCTAACATTTTAATGTATGCATAGCTGATTAATAAAATACTTGCGCTTCCAAACGGTGCTGAATTAATGGCTTTAATTCCATGTTCGCCACCGGTTTTAAATAATGGATGACTCGGTAAAAAAGGAGCAAGTTTTGCATTCACACAAATTGGGCCCATTCCCGGACCGCCGCCGCCGTGCGGAATTGCAAATGTTTTATGTAAATTGAGATGGCACACATCGGCACCAATTTTTGAAGGAGAAGTTAAACCAACTTGCGCATTCATATTGGCACCATCCATATAAACCAATCCACCATTTTGATGAATTAAATTACAAATCCACACTATAGTTTCTTCAAACACGCCATGCGTTGAAGGATAGGTAACCATTAAGCATGCTAAATCATTTTGATGCGCTTCAGCTTTTAATTTTAAATCTTCAATATCAATATGTCCATCTGCATCACTTTTAACAACAATTACTTCCATACCGGCCATTACAGCGCTTGCAGGGTTTGTTCCGTGTGCACTGGCAGGAATTAAAACTTTATTGCGATGAGCGGCATTATTGTGCATGTGATAAGCCCTGATTACCATTAACCCGGCATACTCACCTTGTGCACCGGAGTTAGGTTGTAAACTGCATGCGTCGAATCTTGTAATTTCGCATAAATCATTTTCTAATTCCTTAATTAATTCCAGATATCCTTCTGCTTGTTCAACGGGAATAAATGGATGCATTTGCGAAAATTCAGGCCATGAAACCGGAATTAATTCCGATGCGGCATTTAATTTCATAGTGCAACTTCCTAACGGAATCATCGAGGTGGTAAGCGATAAATCTTTATTCTCTAATCGTTTAATATATCGCATCATTTCGCTTTCAGAATGATAAGCATTAAATACAGGATGCAATAAATAGGTAGAATTTCTAACTAATGTTGAAGGAATTTTTGCACTTAATGTATCGATGAAAGCCGGCGAAATTTTATTACCGTTTGCAATACCTTTTGCTTCTGAAAATATTTCGATAATTTCAATGATGTCACTTAATTCAGTGCTTTCATCAATTGTTATTTGAACATCACCATTTAAATGGTAAAAGAAATTCATATGGCGTGCAATTGCATGTTGATGAATTATTCCGCTTAGTGAGCCTGCTGTAATAAATACAGTATCAAAAAATGAATTATTAGTTTGATTGTAACCTAACCGTGTTAACCCGTCGTTTAATACACAAGTTAATCCGTGCACTTTTTCTGCAATTTGTTTAATTCCTTCCGGACCATGATATACACCATACATACCTGCCATTATTGCCAATAAAGCTTGCGCCGTGCAGATATTTGAAGTTGCTTTTTCTCTTCTGATATGTTGCTCACGTGTTTGCAAAGCCATGCGCAATGCCGGATTATTATCGCGATCTACACTCACGCCAATAATTCTGCCGGGAATATCTCGTTTAAATTCATCTTTAGTTGCAAAAAATGCGGCATGAGGGCCACCAAATCCCATAGGTACACCAAATCGCTGTGTATTGCCAATTGCGCAATCAGCTCCTAACTCGGCAGGTGAGCGCAGTACTGCAAGTGATAAAATATCAGCAGCAACTGTTGCATATGCACCAACTGCATGAGCTTGCTCAATAAATGAGGTGTAATCTAATAAATTGCCATTCCCACCGGGATATTGCAACAATACACCAAACCAAGTAGCATCTAAACTAACTGTCTCATGGTTGCCCACAATAACTTCTATTCCAAGCGGTTCAGCTTTGCTCCTAACAATATCTATCGTTTGCGGAAAACACAATTCGCTCACAAAAAATTTAGGTGCAACAACCTCTTTCTTGTTCCGCTGATGGAAAAACATAATCATTGCCTCTCCCGCTGCCGTACCTTCATCTAATAAACTGGCATTTGCAATGGCAAAACCTGTTAAATCGGAAACCATAGTTTGAAAGTTCAACAATGCCTCTAATCTACCTTGAGCAATTTCGGCCTGGTAGGGCGTGTATTGCGTATACCAACCCGGATTTTCAAAAATATTCCGTCGAATAACACTTGGTGTTAAAGTATTGTAGTAACCTAACCCGATATAGGTTCTAAAAACCTTGTTTTTATTGGCTAAGCGCCTTAAATGCTTAAAATAATTATGCTCAGTCATTGGCTCGCCTATGCTAAGCGGTCTTTTCAATCTGATATTCTCCGGCACTGTTTCATTAACCAATGCATCAACTGAATCGGCACCCATTGCCTTTAACATATTTATTATATCGTGTTGACGCGGCCCTATGTGGCGTTGCTCAAATTGCTCGTTGGTTGAAGTCCGAAGTTTCATTTAGTATAGTTTTAAAAATTCCTGCAAATTTACGGTTTGAATAAATGGTTTTATACTTGTAAAAAAAAGATTTCACAGTTAATGCACAAATTATAAAATAAGCGCATTACTTTGTCGTCTGTTAGGCTAAATCCTAAACAAAAACAATAGCAATGGACTCAATTAACCCCGTAACATTAACCTGGACCCTCTGGATAGTGGGTATTTTGGTTTGTATTATTTTCTACAAGTTTATTTTAAGGTTCTTTTTTGGAATGGTTATCGTTCCTGAAGACAGAATTGGTTTAGTTACCAAAAAGTTCGTTTTATTTGGAGCAAACAAAGAATTGCCGGCCGGTCATATTATTGCAACACTTGGTGAAGCAGGTTATCAGGCACAGTCGCTTGCTCCGGGACTCTACTTTTGGAAATGGATTTGGCAATATGAAATTAAAATGCAGCCATTTATTGTTGTGCCGACCGGACAAATTGGATTAGTGCTTGCAAATGATGGTGTTGAGCTCGAAACCGGTAGAATTTTAGCCCGCAAGGTAGAATGCGACACTTTTCAGGATGCTGCAGCATTTATGAACACGGGAGGAAGAAAAGGCAGACAGACCGGCTTAATTGCGCCGGGCTCTTACCGTATTAATACTTATTTATTTGATGTTGAAATTGTAGACATGACCAATGTGCCTGAAAATGGTGTTGGCGTTGTAACCACATTAGAAGGACAACCCTTAGATGAAGGTCAAATTGCAGGTAAAATAATTAACGACCACAACCGATATCAGGACGCTGACTCGTTTTTGAACAACAATGGCTTTAAAGGTTTGCAAGAGCAGGTAATACTTGCCGGTAGTTACTTTTTAAACCCTTGGTTTGTGCGTGTGGAGATTGTAAAAATGACTGAAATTCCAATCGGATATGTTGGCGTAGTTATAAGTTATGTTGGCGCAGATGGGGTTGATTTAAGTGGAACAGCATTTAAACACGGCAATATTGTAACCCGAGGACAAAAAGGTGTTTGGGCAGAGGCATTAGGGCCGGGAAAATATCCCATTAACCCTTACATTATGAAAGTAGAGCTGGTGCCAACAACCAACTTGGTATTAAATTGGGCTGCTGCGCGGACAGAATCACATATGCTTGATAAGAATTTGAGCACGATTACAGTTCGTTCGAAAGATGGTTTTACATTCAATTTAGATGTATCTCAAATTATTCATATTCC
>JANMLV010000314.1:0-6228 GCA_031372705.1 Bacteroidota bacterium
GCCAGTTCATGAGTAATTACTACTTCATAAGGTTCGCCGTAATATTCCATATCGTAATTTGTAATATTATCTGTTGCTGATACAAAAGTTGAATCTGCTATAGTTCCATCTGCATTATATGTGTAGGTGTAAAATTCAGCAGGATAAACTAAAAGAGAATCTGTTCCTGAAGTAGGATCGGCAGGGTCATAAAATATTAATGCGATTGGATCGGTAATTACATCTTCTATAATTAAAACAGAATCGATATGACTTGTATAAACACCTTGCTCAAATTTAATTACCGGACGTGTTGAAGCTGTATTCACATTTCTGAAAAGTTCATCTGCTTTTACAAATCGTTCAACAGCACCAATTAATGCTAAATCATTATCACCTGCAATATCCGGTTCAGTTAATCCATCGCCATCATTAAAATTATAATACAATAATAAATTTGCAGCGTTTGGATGCAAAGCATCTAAATCTTTGTATAAATAAGCTGCAATGGTTGCCGCATCTAATTCAACATTCCAAATAGCAAACTCATCCATATTGCCTGCATAAGAATCGCTGCCTCCCCAATTGCCTCTGCCGAGACGCAAATATTCAATTCCTTCCATTATTTTAGTCATACCGGTTCCGGAATGCCACAACACACCATTTTTATAAATTTTCATGGAGCCTGTAGTTGTATTTTTCGTGAATGCCCAGTGTGTCCAGTTAGCTTCATAATCAGCTGCCGCAGCATTTTTATAAATTCTGTCATAACCGCCCGAATTACCTGCATCCCAATAAACGTTGGCATCGCTCCAAGGTGTATGACTATTTAATACACGTGCACCGGTTTCGGTAACGGCTTCAAACGTAGTTCCATTTTGAGGTTGTAAAGCAGGATCGCCTTGCGCCCAAAAAGCAACCGTAACTTGATCGCTTAAACCTGCTAATGGGTTGCCTACAACATCTGCATAATCGGGATAATAAAATTCTATAAATTTTTCAGAACCGGATGTGGTTAATACTGAAGTATAAGGTGTAGTTTCCATACCTGTCATGTACGATGAACCTGCAACAGTATTATCGTAAGTAATTTCAATCATAATATTGGAAACGCCATCCCAATAAAAAGGGGTGATAAAATCAACACCACTCCAACCCATTGTTAATTCGGTATTAGAATTAAATACTTCTGTAAACCCTGAACCGTCGAATAAATTAGTTGCATATGCATCAAGTATGGTTGATTTCATTTTAATACTAAAATCGTTCATCATTCCACCTAATGAATAAATATCGAAATCCATTCCGGTTATATTGCCTGCTGTTAAACCGGCAGCTGTTAATTCCGCTGCTCGCCAAATTATTTGCGTTCTGCTTACCGGATACGCTGTATATAGTGGATAAAATGCGAAATCGGTAGTTGTGGCAGTTGTGGCTTCGGTGTAACTGAGCGTATCGTCATAAACAACTTCATATTGCCAGCTTGGCACTGTGGTATAGGTTGGCACTGTTGAATAAGCTAACTCATCTGGACTAGCGCCGTTGGCCGTAAAATACGGATGTGTTAATAAGGCTGAATCTAAGTTACCTGTATGTTCATACAAATACGTGTAGGTGAGGTAATCCCATTCACCGCAAGCTGGACTTTGCGCCGGATTGCATTTTAGGGTATACTTCATGAGGACTTTCTCAACTTCAACATCGAGGCCCGGCAGGTCAAACCACGCGTCCTGCGGAGATCCGAAGGTAAAAGTTTGCACCTTAATGGTATCCCCCGGATCGGCCAAAGAAATGCCAATAGTTGTAAAAAATATTGCCGTAGCGGTAAAAATTTTAGTAATGTATGACAACATGGTTGTAAGTTTGACGCAAATATAGCGAAGTAAGCGCAGGGATATTAATTTGCATACCGGGCTAAAACCAATAAATGACAAAAAGGTGATTAAAGCAATTCAAATACATAAATCGTATGGGCCGCTGCACGTTTTAAAGGGTGTGGACTTAATTGTAGAAAAGGGTGAACTTGTGAGTATAGTTGGCGCTTCCGGTGCAGGGAAAAGTACTTTATTGCATATTGTAGGCACTTTAGACAAGCCGGATAGCGGTGAAGTAATGATGAACGACATCAATTTGAAATTATTGAACGAAAAAGAGCTTGCCCATTTCAGGAATAAACATATTGGGTTTGTATTTCAATTTCACCATTTATTACCTGAGTTTACGGCATTAGAAAATGTATGTATACCGGGATATATTGCCAAGCGTAAAGAGCATGAAGTAAGTGCAAAGGCAAAAGAATTATTGGATTTTTTGGGATTAAAAGACAGATTAGAGCATAAACCGAATCAATTATCGGGTGGCGAACAACAGCGTGTTGCGGTTGCACGCGCATTAATAAATGAACCTGATGTAATACTTGCCGATGAACCTTCGGGAAATTTAGATACTCAAAATGCTAAAGAATTACATAATTTATTCTTTCAATTACGCAATGAAATGAAGCAAACATTTATCATTGTAACGCACAACGAAGAGTTAGCAAATATGGCAGACAGGAAGTTGATTATGAAAGATGGGAATATGGTGGATGAGGTGATTAAACGTTGATTTACTTAACTATTTTTTGAACACCACTATCCTATTGCTGTTGGTGCCATTCACATTATTTTTAACACCCCAAATATTTGCCGTTTTGGTAAACTGTTGTTCGTTGATGATGATATGCTCACAATTAAAGCCGGCATTGAGTCCCATCTGCAGCACATGTGGCTCTAATCTGGTTTTGCCATGATGTACTTCACCGGTTTCGAAAACTAAAAATCCTCCTTTTTTAGTGATGCGATAAAGTTCATTAAATACGGATTGCATTTTAATTATCCACTCTTCAATTGTTTTCGACATGGTAATTTTTTTAGCAATGTCATCCATGTTAATATGATTAAACCAGCAGCGCATCCAATTGTCTTTTGCATATTGTACTACATCCAGAAACGGAGGTGAAGTAATAGTTATTTGAATTGAATTCTTTTTTATTTGTGCAGTTGCTGCAGCATCGCCTTGTATAAACAATGCTTTTTTAGATGCACTCAAAACATTTCTATTTGTTTCAGCATCTAAATCTTTTATAAGTGATTTAGATTTCTTTATAATTAGCAATTGCACGTCTCGAAATTCAGGTTTCTGATTTCTTTTTTTGTTGATGAGTATTTGCCTATCGCGCGACACTGCTTGATTGGGCGGCAATGTATATACTGAGAAAAAACCGGGTGAATGTCCTGTTAATCGATTAGTAGCAACCATCCTAATCCATTTATCTAATGCATCCAATTCGCCGCTTGTAGTTCTGGTAAATAACCAATGTCGTAATTTTAATAATTGCTTAAATGTTTCTTTATGATAAAACATAGTCAATTTATGATTCTTTTCAGGCGCAACCGGAGGCAAGCTAAAAATATAATCGAGCCTATCATTCAGTTTAGTAATATCCGGAACAAATAATCGGCCTTCCGCTAAAATTGAACTGATGGGATTTACATCGTTGGCGATAACATTTCTGCCATAAAGCGCTGCTTCAATAACAGTAGTTCCTCTACCGCAAAAAGGGTCATAAACAATATCTCCGTGTTTACTGTACCTCGAAATAAAATATTGTGGCAAGGCTGGTTTAAAGCAGGCTCTGTAGGCTATTTCGTGCAAGTTATTACCCTTTCGTTGTCCTGAAGTCCAGAACTCGCCGGTAAGTAAGGTGGTTTTGCGTTTATTAAATGTAAGTGTGGTTTTCTTAATGCGCTTTTCCATAAATATGCCTGCACAGCTGTCAATTCTGCACCAAAAATGGTGAATTTTGAATTAACATTGGCATTGATGTTGCTATAAGTTTGGAAATTGACCAAAATTAATCAACATTTGCAAAAAAAAATCGTATGCCCATTCTAAACACACTACCCTTCACCAACGTGAGTGAAATTACCTTTGATACAACTGCAACAGAATTAAAAATTAAAGTAAACGGAACCTTGCTAGGTTCAATTTGTTCGAGCTACCCTGCTACAGTTTTTATTACTAATACCAATGGCAATAAAACCATCACATTTAAGCAAATAAGCAATAATGAATACATTGCGGGCAATACCAACAACCCTTTAGTTGACACTGTATTTTACAACTTTAACAGTAAAAAATGTAATACCCAAATTGGCTTATGCAGTTCATCGGCAAGCACTTTTAAAATTATTGGATGGGATATGGAAGACACAGGCCATATTTGCACCGGTAGCGGCCACACTAATTATTTTAACATCAGCAGCGAATCACAATTAAAAGCAAAAGTGGAACAAGTGGTAATTAATGGGCAAACAGTTACAAGAATGGTTGCAAGGTATTCCGGCAATATCTATCAGGCTGAAACAGTTGCCACTGCACCTTGTTACAGTGGATTATATTGTTATGTATGCTCTATTTAAAAAGCTTTATGCATAATTAATATTTATCATAAATGGTTTCCGATATTGGTCTGCCTGTAATTTTTGAAGCAGTCCATGCCAGTGTTTCTTCAATTAGCACTAAACGGCGCTTTTTATTAACAGCATTCATGTTTTTATAAAATTCAAACATTTCTTTAAAAATCTCGAGTTGCTCAGGCTTAGGTGTTTTATTCAATTTGCGCATGTAGGCGGTAAACGACTTTTCAAATTCAAGAAATCGTTTTTTATTTTGCATGGCACGCGTACCGTTGCGAATAACTGAATCTAAGAAAACATTATTTTGCAATTCAAAATGAAAAATAAACTCCAACATAATTGCACCATGAATAAGGTCCTGCTTCGTATCTGATTTTATATTGATTATGCGTTGTGTATAGTTTAATGCCTCGGTGATGCGGTGCTGAATAAATAAAAATAAAGCAATGTTATACAAGTTACCGATTAAAATTGTTTGCGTTACTTGGGTCGGGAATTTTAAACAAACCATATCAAACTCTGCAATTACCTCATCGCATCTTTCAAATTTACCGGTATTCATATAATACAGAATCCGATATTGCAATGCCATTATTTCAATAGAAGCTTCATTCCTTAGCTTATCCTTGGGTAATTGATGCAATTTGTCGAGTAAATTATCATACTCACTGTAATCACCAACATTATGAGCCGCAGCCAACATTCCGGCCAAAGCATCAATATAGTTGCCCATAACATTAAAGCGATGTTGGGGATAATCGTCAAAAAGTGCCACTAATTGTTTCGATATTTCATATAAGCCAGGATAATCACCTTCAAAACGTTTAATATGATTTTGAGCTTTAATAAATAAAAATTTACCGAAAAATGTATCTAATTTATTAATATCTTTTAACAATGGATGATTTTTAAACGATATATATTCTTGCAAAACTGCTTCATCCTGCAATTTTGGGTCAATGATGTATTGCGCCCAAAGGGTATAAAATATTTTCCCAAGTTCCGATTCATTCGTTAAGCTTTCGAAAACCGCTTTCTCTTCAGCATGAATTATATTTATAAGCTCCATTGGGTCACCTCCCGAAAACTTCATGGCATAAATACGTTCACGTTGTAATATGGCCACCAACAAATAGGTTAAATCATATTTATAGGCCAGTTCTTTCGCACGCTTCATCGTTTTCATTCGCATGTCGGTCAAACCTTTTTCAGTATAAAACAACTCATCCTGAATTAAATCGAATACCTCGCTATTGGCATTCTTTTCTGAACGATAAACGCGCATGCTCTTCATCACCAAATCAAATAAATACACTTTTAATTGAGCTAGCATTTTTACATCTTTTGTGCTCCCCAATTTGCTTTTTAACAACTCTTCGTTATATGTGTTTTCCTGAGCATCAATTAAATCGAAAATTTTCATGTAAACTTTCGATTTATCGGCACCATGCTGTTTAGCAAAGAGCTTAAAATAGCGCTTCTCATTAGATGAAAGTGAATGAATCAGCTGAAAAAGGTCATCTCCGGGATGTGGCATAAACAGTTGTGTTAATTGCAAATATAAAAACATCGTCGGCAATTTGTTCAAACCTAGACTAAACAAAACGGAAGGTTTAAGCCGGAAGTCAACCACAATAAGGATTGCGGACAAATAATATATTATATTTTTTTACATATATGCGTCAGACATTGAATAATAGACCAAAATTTGGTTTTACCGGGGCTAATGATGTATCTACTTTTGAATCCGAAATCAAGCAACAATAAAATTTTTTGTTATGACCGACCA
>JANMLV010000026.1:0-14916 GCA_031372705.1 Bacteroidota bacterium
GCAAGGAGCCGCAGCCGAATCGGGAGATTCGGCAGAGCGGTGGTATGGTTTTACAAAATAACAAAAGTCAAAATCGTCAATTTAGGCTTTGCGGCGCATTTTTTTCTTTTTTTACTTGATTACACCGATTTCAATCACATAATAAACAAAATCATTTTATCTTCGCACCATGAGCGTATTAGTAGGAAAATATAGCCGCGTAATTGTACAAGGATTTACCGGAAAAGAAGGCACCTTTCATGCAGAACAGATGATTGCCTATGGCACTAACGTAGTAGGTGGTGTAACCCCCGACAAAGGTGGCACTAAGCATTTAGACCGTCCCGTATTTAATACTGTAGCCGATGCCGTAAACGGTGAAGGCGCTAATACAACCATTATTTTTGTTCCACCTGCGTTTGCTGCCGATGCGATTATGGAAGCTGCTGATGCGGGAATCAAAATTATTGTAGCCATAACCGAAGGCATTCCGGTTCAAGATATGATTAAGGTAAAATCATATATCAGCAACCGAGATGTTCGCCTAATTGGCCCAAACTGTCCGGGAATTATTTCGCCTGAAGAAGCAAAAGTGGGTATTATGCCGGGCTTTATACATAAAAAAGGAACTATCGGTATCGTTTCCCGTTCGGGTACGCTTACTTATGAAGCCGTGGATCAGGTTACTAAAGCCGGTATGGGTCAAAGCACTTGTATAGGCATTGGTGGAGACCCTGTTCCGGGAACTACTACTTTGGACGCAATTCAACTGTTAATGGCTGACCCTGAAACGGAAGGCATTATTTTAATAGGTGAAATTGGCGGAACAATGGAAGCTAATGCCGCAAATTGGATTAAAACGCATGGCACAAAACCTGTAGTTGGATTTATTGCCGGACAAACAGCACCAAAAGGCAGAACGATGGGTCACGCAGGTGCAATTGTTGGTGGTAAAGATGATACTGCTGCTGCTAAAATGGAAATTATGCGCAATTGTGGCATTCACGTATGTGATAGTCCCGCAATTTTAGGTGAAATGATGGCAAAAGCTATTAAAGGGCAGTTGGTTTAACTTTTTACTGAATTGTTACGAATAAAATGCTGATTACCGGATTATTTCCGATAACCCAACCACTATATCATGAAGCTACTTGAAAATAAAACAGCCCTTATTACGGGCGCATCAAGAGGAATTGGCGAAGCAATTGCCCTAAAGTTTGCCGAAGCCGGTGCCAATATTGCCTTTACTTATTTGAGCAGCGAAGCACGCGCTATTGCTTTGGAAGAGAAATTAAAATCTTTCGGTGTTAATGCTAAAGGTTATAAAAGCAATGCCGGTAATTATGCCGAAGCCGAAAAGCTGGTAAACGATGTTATGGCAGATTTCAACGCATTAGATGTAGTGGTTAACAATGCCGGAATTACAAAAGACAACTTGATGCTTAGAATGAGTGAACAAGATTGGGATGATGTAATTGCCATTAACTTAAAATCGGTTTTCAACCTTACCAAGTTTGCCATCAAACCAATGATGAAAGCTCGGAAAGGCAGTATTATAAATGTTTCTTCTATTGTTGGTATAATTGGTCAAGCCGGACAAGCCAACTATTCTGCTTCAAAAGCAGGCATAATTGGATTTTCTAAATCTATTGCCAAAGAAATTGGTTCGCGCAATATCAGGTGTAATGCAATAGCTCCGGGTTTTATTGAAACAGATATGACAGGTGAACTATCAGAAGAGTTGAAGCAAACTTATTTTAAATCTATACCACTTGGGCGTTTTGGACAAGGTAGTGAGGTTGCCGATGTGGCTTTATTTTTAGCAAGCGATATGAGCAGCTATGTTACCGGACAAGTAATTAGTGTTTGCGGTGCGCTGCATACCTAATTTATTTAGGTGGTAACGAAATTTAACAGGCTTTGCTTATCACATTTCTTACCGCTTACTCGTTTTGTCATTGTATATTCGCAACGGCATGAATTTTCAATTATTTACTGATTATCCTTCTTGGTTTTGGTTCATTTGCATTCTTTGTGGTGGACTCTATGCCGGTATACTATATTTCCGTGAAAAGAAAATTAATGCAGCTATTGGCAATAAATGGTGGATTAGAAGTTTGTCGGCGCTAAGATTTGTCGCCGTGATGTTAATTGCCTTTTTATTGTTAAACCCTTATTTAAAATCAAAATTCAACGAAACTGAGAAGCCAATTGTAATTATTGCCCAAGACAACTCTTCAAGTTTGAAAACAGGCATTAAGGATTCCGCTGCCTATCAACAAAAATTGGATGCATTGCGTGATGCCTTGAGCGAGAACTTTGATGTTAGAGCTTACACCTTTGGCGAGACGCTTAATGAGCGTAAAGAATCCGCTAATTTCGATGAAAAATCGACTGATATTTCATCTGCATTGAGTGAATTAAACAACCTATACGAAAATTTAAATGTCGGCGCAATTATTATGGCTACCGATGGAATTTATAACACTGGCAGCAATCCTGTTTACGTAAAAAATAATTTAGGTGCTCCAATTTATACCATTGCATTAGGAGATACAATACCGAAAAAAGATGTTCGTATTGACCGAGTTTTACATAATAACATTGTTTATTTGAACGATAAATTTACAATCAACTCTGAGGTCGCAGCAATTTTTTGCAAAGGAAATAACCCGAAAATAAGTGTTGTAGAAATAATTGGCACTAACTCGAAATTACTTGGCGAGCAAACTATTGCTATATCAGATGATAATTTTTCAACAACAAAACAATGGGAATTAGCCGCAAATACGCCGGGAATAAGACATTACCAAGTGCGTGTATCCAGCGTGGAAGGTGAACATACCACAGCAAATAATGTGCAAGACTTATTTATTGAAGTATTAGATGCGCGGCAAAAAATATTAATTCTCGCAAATGCCCCACATCCTGATTTAAATGCCATTCAACAATCAATTGAAGCAAATAAAAACTATGAAGTAACTATTCAATTAGCTGCTGATATAAAAGGAATCACATCCGATTTCGATTTAATAATTCTGCACCAATTACCGTCAATAAAATATCCTATTACACAAGTATTAAATGAAATTAAATCAAACCAAACAGGAACATTGTTTATAGCAGGCAGTCAAACATCATTAAGTGCATTTAATAAAGCACAGTCGTTAGTTACCATAAATTCAAACGGACAATCGGCAAATGAGGTTACCGGAATTTATCAATCAACCTTTAATTTATTTAATTTAAGTGAGCAAGCAATTGGATTATTTCCGAAATTACCTGCATTAAGTGCGCCATACGGCCAATACACTGTTTCGCCAGCTAGTCAGGTTATTTTAAGTCAAAAAATTGGCTCCATAAGCACCAAAACGCCATTATTGATTTTCAGTTTAAGTGGTAGTGCCAAAACGGCCGTTTTGTGTGGTGAAAATATTTGGAAATGGCGTATGTATGATTTCGTTTTAAATAATAATCAAGATGCCATTAATGAGTTAATCAGCAAAACGTTGCAATATTTATCTACCAAAAATGATAAAAAACAATTTCGTGTAAATCAATCGCGCAGTGTATTGAACGAAAACGAAGCAGTTGTATTGGATGCTGAATTATACAACGATAGCTACGAGCTTATAAATGAACCTGACGCAACACTAACTATTAAATCTGAAGACGGGAAAGATTATCCATTTCAATTTTCAAAAAATAATAAAAGCTATTTGTTACAAGCCGGATTTTTTCCTGAAGGCAATTATACCTATGAAGGCAAGGCAGTATATAATGGCAAAGAATTTAAAGACAATGGTGCTTTTACCATTTCACCGGTTCGTTTAGAATCTATAAATACGACGGCAGACCATCGCATATTAAATCAAATGGCTGTTGAAAGCGGCGGAAAAATGTTTGGTGAAAATGAAATAGCCAATATTGCAGAACAAATAAAACAGCAAGCCGGCGCGAAACCTGTTATGCGTGAAATTGTAAAAACGCAATCAATTATTAATTTAAAATGGATATTTTTCCTTTTGATTGGATTACTCGGTATGGAGTGGTTTATTCGGAAGTTTAATGGTTCGTATTAATTATTATTTTTCGATAATTACGAAAACATCTTCATTAGGTTTCTTCATGTAATACTCTTCGCGAGCAAATTTTTCTAAGGCATTCATATCTGACTTTAATTCGCCGAGTTGAACATTTGCTTTCTGTGTTTCAGTAACGTAATATCTCGTTTTACTTTTAGCTGTTGCCAATTCATCCATTCTGTGGTATTGTCGAATGAAATTATTTTGATCGAAAAATGTCATCCATACACCAAAAACAAAAATGGTAAATACATACTTGTTTAACAGTATAGATGGAACTGTCCATTGCTTTAATCGTTCGCGAAATGTTTGCTTCTTTGCCATGATATGATTGGTAAAAGTAATTTAATCTCCCCAACAATAGAACGTTCAAAAATGAAAAACCGTGTGGATTGTTTACAAAACAGTCCACAAGGCTCAAAATTTTAACATTTAGCGTTATTTCAAGAAAACATTTCCAGGCCAAACCGCTGAAGCGCCCAGCTCCTCTTCAATACGAATAAGCTGATTATATTTTGCAATCCTATCGCTACGCGATGCAGAACCTGTTTTTATTTGTCCGCAATTTAAAGCTACAGCTAAGTCGGCAATGGTAGTATCTTCCGTTTCACCACTTCTATGGCTCATTACAGATGTATATCGAGCGCGATGTGCCATATCTACAGCCTGAATTGTTTCAGTTAACGAACCAATCTGATTCACCTTAACTAAAATTGAATTCCCAATATTTTCTTTAATGCCTTTGCTTAATCGTTTTACGTTGGTAACAAACAAATCGTCGCCAACTAATTGAATTTTGCTGCCTAACTTTTCTGTCAACAATTTCCAACCTGTCCAATCATCTTCTGCACATCCGTCTTCAATAGAAGCAATAGGATATTTCTTTGCCCAAGTAGCCCAATAATCAACCATTTCGGCAGAGCTTAATTTACGACCATCCGATTTTTTGAAAACATACATACCCGATGCAGTATCGTATAATTCGCTCATAGCTGCATCCATTGCAATCATAATATCTTCTCCCGGAATGTAACCTGCGCTTTCAATTGCTGCTAAAACTATTTCAATT
Organism: Bacteroidota bacterium; assembly: GCA_031372705.1. Lineage (GTDB taxonomy): Bacteria > Bacteroidota > Bacteroidia > Chitinophagales > BACL12 > UBA7236. The sequence goes on from JANMLV010000026.1 coordinate 5,134, forward strand.
GCTTCTTCATTTGTTTGAATATTGGGTGCATATCCACCTTCGTCGCCAACATTGGTTGAATAACCTTTGTTTTTCAATATTTTTTTCAAGTGATGAAATACTTCAACACCCATGCGCAATGCATCAGAAAAATTATCGCCGCCTACCGGCGCAATCATAAATTCCTGAAAATCAATTTTATTATCGGCATGTGCGCCACCATTTAATATATTCATTAAAGGCAATGGCAACGTGTTTGCATTAACACCGCCAACATATTTATACAAAGGCACATTTAATTCGATAGCAGCAGCTTTTGCACAAGCTAAAGAAACAGCAAGAATTGCATTTGCACCCAGTTTCGATTTATTGGGAGTGCCATCCATTTCAATCATTAATTGATCGAGCTGGTTTTGATCGTATACATTTAATCCTTCTAATTCTTCTGCAATAATATCATTTACATTTTCAACTGCTTTAAGTACACCTTTGCCTAAATACACATCAGGGTCTTCATCGCGCAACTCCGCAGCTTCGTGAATACCGGTGCTGGCGCCCGATGGCACCGCAGCGCGACCAATTGCACCAAACTCAGTTGTAACTTCCGCTTCAACGGTAGGATTTCCGCGTGAATCTAAAATCTGTCTTGCAAATACATTTATAATATGGCTCATAATTTCGTAATTGAATTTATTGTGAGTTTTGTGATTGAATGAGGTTTAAACAAATAATTTATTTTTTGAATTAGCATTAATTCATGAGTTTAACAAAATCATCGAACAAATATCTGGCATCATGCGGACCCGGAGTTGCTTTGGGGTGATATTGCACACTGAATGCTTTTTTATCAGTTAAACGAAATCCTTCAATGGTATTGTCGTTGAGGTTCATGTGTGTAATTTCAATATTTTTTGATGCGCGTATATCATCTTCTTTTATGCTGAAGCCATGGTTTTGTGTGGTGATTTCACAAAGACCGGTAATTAAATTTTTAACCGGGTGATTGCATCCGCGGTGGCCATGATGCATTTTATACGTTGCCACACCATTTGCCAAACCCAGCAATTGTTGACCAAGACAAATACCGAAAACAGGCTTGTCGTTATTTAATATTTGCTTAACGGTTTCAACCGCATAACCCATGCTTGCCGGGTCGCCGGGACCGTTAGAAATAAAGTAGCCGTTGGCTTTAAAATCGAGTGTATCTTCAAATTTTGTTTTGGCAGGCACAACTTTTAAATAACAACCTCTAATTGCAATATTATCTAAGATGCTTTTCTTTACGCCAAAATCGTAAACTACCACGCGTTTTTCTGCATCGCTATTACCAATAAAATAGGGCGTTGTTGTTGATACCATACTTGCCAATTCAAGACCATTCATATCCGGAACGGCATCTAATCTTGCTTTCAGTATTTCAATATCGGTGGTTTCGCTGCTGATAATGCAGTTCATGGCACCTTTACTGCGAATATGGCGAACAATAGCTCTTGTATCTACATCGCTGATAGCCACAACGCTTTCATCTATCAGGTAGTCCTGAATAGATATTTCGGTTTTGCGACGCGAGTATTGGTTAGTAAAATTTTTAACCGCCAATCCCGAAATTTTTACGGAGCTACTTTCCACCTCATCCGGGTGAATACCATAATTACCAATATGTGCATTGGTCATTACCAGTATTTGTCCAAAGTAACTGGGGTCAGTAAAAATTTCTTGGTAACCGGTCATTCCGGTGTTAAAGCATAATTCACCTGTAGTAGTGCCAATTTTACCGGCAGCATAGCCATTAAAGGCTGTCCCGTCTGCAAGTAGTATTACGGCGGGAACTTTTTCGAAACTTTCCATCAAAAAGCAAAGATACTTGGTTAGGGGCGGAATGAGGTAATTATTGTGTGGAAAAGTGAGTGCTAGCAGGCAAAAATATTTAACTGAGGGTGCAGTTCTTCTGCATAACCTGATTGGGACGAACTATGTTACTGTTTAGCTGGCCTTAATAGTTGAAACTGTACAATCGCTTTTATTCTTGAGCTTTTACATACTGGATCATTAGCTCTAATTCACCACTATCTTTTTCACATACGTTTGCTCATCCTTTTTTACACTTACCAAATAAATACCGGCTGCCAAGCCATTAAGGTTAATTTGGGTTGCAGCTGCGCTTATTGTGGCTTTTTTTAGTATTTGACCTAACATATTCGTAATATCAATGGTTGAGCCCATATAGCTTCCTGTTACAGCTATATTTAGCATTTCATATTGCACTACTATTATAGGTTCCGGAACAATTGGTTCATTTATACTACTGGTTAACATACCCGCTTGTATGCCTCCACCGCAATTTGAATTATACGCATAATCTTTTATCGTAATTTTTTCTAACGAATCAGAAATAACGCAACGTATCCAACCATAATAATAACAATTTGCCGCATCGTTTTTGAATTTGACGCCTATGTATTGGTCTTCATCTTGGTGGGTAAACCAGCCACCTAAATTAAAGTAAACCCATGGTTCAATTGCGGGATAGGGATAATCGCAAGATAATTCTTGCCGTTTTTTAGTCACATACTGCCATCCATCTGAATTAAATTGAGCGCTCTCATTGATTAAATATCCAAAGTTAAGTCCTAATACAATATCCTTTCCAAAAGTTATCGATTCACCAACAATATAATTATCATTACCTAATGTGCCCATTTCAAAAAGTCTATTAGAATAACAAATTATATCCTCAGTATTAAAAGTTGATATCGATTCTTTAATAATTTTAAAATCAAAATTTAAATCATTGTCTAAATCCAAATTTACATCAATAAACTCCATCTGCAATTCTAGATCTGGATCTAGGTCTGTATAAACCACCTGTGCATTACCAATTTTATTACCCAGAAGCATCACCAAAGCTAGGCTTGAATAATCTTTCAACGTGAATTTTCTACTTTTCATGGTAATTAATTAATTTTTACTAGCTGCTTAGTAATTTCTGATGTAATTATTGAGTTAGTAATCTTTACGATGTAAAGACCAGTTGGCAAATTTGATACATCAACATTCTGTCCACTTGCGATTTCTTTGTCTAATAAAAGTGTTCCACTTAGTGAGTAAATTTTTAAATGTGTTTGACCATTTATAGGAAATAAGTCAAATTCACTTTGAATACTAAATGAATTGCTAGTTGGATTTGGAACTAATTGAACATCCTCATTTTTTATGTGGTTGTAAGCCCCTTCCTTACCAATTAAAACGGGGCTCCATTTTATTTCTAGTTTAATATATCCGTATGAATTACCTGGCACTGTGACCGTGTAAATACTTGGATATGCACCTGATTTAACCATATCAACTGGGTTTTCTTGTATACCGTAAATGTGAAATGGGTGGGAGTCTGCAATACTGCAATTATAACAATCATTAACTGACCTGTCATCAGATGCAACAGCTAACGAGTTTCTGCCCGACGACATATAATTATGTGCAACTTTTACATTGAAAATCCCTCTACCAATAAACTTATCAAAAGTTCTATTGCCTCCAAATAATTCTTCAATATCATTTGGGTAAATTTCAAGTTTTGTTGGGCCTGCCTTCATTGTTGAATAATAAATATAAACATATTTATTATTGTTGAGGTCAACAAAAACAGTTGGTGCTACATTGGGATTCAAATCAGACATTTCCATGTCGCTAGGTAAATATTTTAAATCGTTTTTTGTGATTTCACTCAGTAACATCATGGTCCAATAAATTGTGCGCCGCATGTAATAATTTTCGCCTACATAGTCGTCCTCGTCTATTGAAATTGCAACTCCATTTTCATCTACATAGTTACTAAAATCACCGCAATCGGCTTCTACTAGCATACCGGCTGTACTGCCGCCGGCAAAATTATGGTAATGACCATAAGTTAAAAAGTCGTTGCCATACATGCCCTTGTAATTCAATTTGAGGTCGTTTAAAAACCATTCGAACATAAGCAACCCATGCGGGAAACTATTGTTATATATGGAATTCAAATTTTGCATTTGTGTTTTTTCTTGATCCTCATAATCTATATCAGGTGAGAAGAAGACTTTGTCCTTAATACTTTTCTCCGTATTCCAAATTTCGATGCCGTAATTGGTGAGACCCGGTAAAAGGTTGCCTACATGGAGCTGGTCTTTAATGAAACTGTAATCATTATAATAGTCTGTTTTTAAGTAATTTTCGACATTGCCCGGCAAGTCTGAATTCACGCCCAGAAAACCGTTAAATGCATCGCGTAATCTTACATCATAAATATCGTATCGCCATTTGGAAACGCCTGTTGTGCAGGCTACCCTTCCGCAAGATGGAAATCCATCGTTGGGATATTTTAAGCACATATTGTTTTGGGGTATATTTTGCCAATGTTTTTGTGCATCAAAATAATTATGAATAATTACGGCATCAAATTTTGTGTTTTCACTATTGTTACTAACCTTGTCACCCAATGCATCGTTCCAATCTGAGGTTACTACAGTACCATCATCATCAACTTCGCCCGGGTTTTCGGCAGGGATGCCAATTTTTATGGGGTTTGCGATAAATGTTCCGGCTCTGAATGCTTCCAAATAATTATGGTCGGTTAACATCCATTCCGGCACCGCGGCAGACAATGTTACTTCTAATCCATTAATATAATTCCAGTATTCGGTAAAATCACTAATGTACATTAATTCATTTAACCATTTAAAGTAACACTCGTTGCCCATTTCTACGCCAACAACATTTACGGAGGTTACATCATTTAATGCGTCATCTCTCATATAATTTACTATTTCAACACTTTGAGTGGCAGAGCTACTCAAAATATTTACATCATAAATTACATCAATTTTGTAATCATGTTGCAGTTCAATTAAATTTACTAATGCAATAAATTGATCAATGTAGGGCTTTTCATTAGCAGGGAGTGTAGTTTGCTTATTCCATTTGTTATAAAATGAAGTAATATCTGCATCGTATTTCGAATCAATGATATCAATACATGTTTCCCAAATACTACCATCGGCATCAGTATCTTCATCAAATAAATCCGTTTTTACTTGGTCATAAGTATAACAGCCTGCGCATCCAACTTCCTTAGCAATATCTGTTCGGTCGTAAAAATCTATAATTTCTTTTATATCATAGCCATAGCCTTTTATTGGGTCCAAGCCCGTTGTGCCATCAACATCTCTGTATGGCCGTAGATGCATAAATTTACCACTGGCACCCCCCGGAAAGCGCAGAGAACTTGGCTTTAAGTCTGCCAACCAACCCCATGCTTCCGGATTGGCCCCCGGCCCTGTCATTTCTGATTCGGGCAAGTGCCCCGGTAAAAAATTGCCTTCCAACGTAAACCCGAATAAACCATCATTTATATTTTTGGGTGCACCACCTAAAAATATCCTGGTGGCACTATGAGTTACATCTAATGTTGAAAGAAGTGCCACTTGTGTTTCAGATGTTGCATTAATTCTACCGGTGGTTAAGTTAACGGTATCTAATTCACTGTAAACGCGATAAACATTTCTGCCGCCAACAGGAATGTAATAGGCACTGGTATCGGTGGCAAAAAAGTAGGAGATGCTATCGTTATAAAAATAAACGGTATCAATAGTAACCATGAATCCTGAAATAGCAGAATCCAGTGTCATTGTAGTATCTAACACTATTGCGTTACTATCTTGCATCATTGTTGTTTCAAAATAAAGGGTATCTATGCTTATATAAAAATTGGTGGTATCCACAAGTGAGTAAAAATCGATTGTAGTATCTTGTTCACCCAAATAAAAAGTCTTGCTTCCGCCTTCACCAATATAATTATTTGCCGATTCGGTGTGATACAATAATATGGTGTCTAATCCAACAGTTGTAATTCGGGCCGAATCGCCCTTTTCATAAACCTCAATAACGGCAACTGTGTCGGGTAATATTAAAGGGGTATCAACAATTACGGAGTCCGGTTTATACCTCCCCCCCCCCCAATTTCATTGAGTTGCAGCTGTTTAACACCTGATTCAGATGCGAAAACACTTGTAAATAATACAGCTGAAATTAATAAAATGCCGAGTGCGCCAAATTTATTGCCTGGGCCTGCATGTGTGCTTGTTTTCATTTGGATGAATTTTAAGTTATTGGTTAAAACACAATTTGTTGAGCAATCAAATATACTCATTTATTGAATACGAACTAAAATTCATTTTTTTGTATTGATAGCAGCCATTTTATTAATAACGCACGTTATCGGTTTTAATTGATTATTCGGTAAAGCGCTTAAGTAGTTGAATGAAGGTTGAATTAATCGTATTAAATTATTTCAAAGTAAATAGCTAATTGGTTTTAAACTAAGTCTTCGCTTGTAATTGTGGCAGCGGATGGAATCCGCAAGGAGCCGCAGCCGAATCGGGAGATTCGGCAGAGCGAATGAGTGGTTAAACCGACTGTGTCGGATAAACATGGGAAATTATTTGTTCGATAACATTCGTAAACTATAAATTACCTACTAAACATAATCACACTACCTCACCTAACCTATTGAAAATCAACTGTATGTTTTTTACTACAAAAGGAAATTCAATTGATGATTGGTGGATTTATGGGCATAATACTTAGCTGTATTTTTATTGCAGTTATCCTTTTTTAAATATTCAAGTATGATGAAAAGAACTACACTACAAGTACTATTGCTATGTACTATGGCGAACGCCTATGCACAGCTATCGCCGGAGGTCACCTCTTGGCTTGTTAACGCAAACAGCGCAAACTGGCACGACATTTTGGAAACAAATGTGGAGCAAGTGCAATACACTGATAACGATGTGTATATCAGCTGTGAAGCAATTCCGGGATATGATGTCGGGCCTTGGGATGATCCATCAATGGCACCGAATCAGAATTTTGTTTTTAAAATTACACGAAACCCACAACCTGCAAAGCAAGAAAATTTAACGCTAACGACCGGGCATATTGGTGTTTGGTCGAACGGTGCAAGTATTTTTGAAGCCGGCAGCGGAGGCAGTTTTCAAAACAATAATATATGGCATATTAATGCAGCTAAAAACTTAAATGCAAGTTTAATTAGTTGCGATGGCATGGCTGCCGAAAATGGTGAATTTCATAATTATATTGCCCCAATTTGCATATATGATGCATCTGAAGTAAAAGTGCATTCGCCTATTTTAGGTTATGCATTTGACGGCTATCCTGTTTATGGAGCTTATGCTTATTTAAATGCAGATGGAACAGGCGGTATTGCACGTATGGTTTCATCGTATCAAATCAGACAAATAGCAGATAGAAATTCGTTGCCAGATGGAACAATTTTATCTGAGAATTTATGCGGACCTAAAATCTCAAACACTTATCCGCTTGGATTTTATAGAGAAGATTATGCTTATGTGGAAGGTACAGGAAATTTAGATATCCATAACGGTAGGTTTTGTATTACACCGGAATATCCAAATGGCACTTATGCCTATTTTGCAACTATTAATGAAGAGGGCGCGCCTGTATTTCCTTATACAATCGGACATTCATTTTATGGTGAAGTTCAGCCCGGAAACATCGGCACTTTTTCCGGTCACAATGAAATTGCTGAAACTGTAAATACTTATGTATCGTCAGGAAAAACTGCCAATGAAATTGAAATGTTGGTGTATCCAAATCCGGCGCAAGATTATGTTTATTTATATGTAGCACCATCTTATAATAATAATATAACAGCAACAATTACTGATATTGCAGGAAATGTAATTTCAAAACAATATAATTTACAACCCGGTATTACTTACGAAGTAAATGTAAGTGCTGATATGCAAGGTCTTTACTTTGTGCATCTCGAAAACGAAACGGCTTCGGGTATTCAAAAATTTGTGATTAACAGAAGATAAACAAAAAATTCTTTCATCAACAAAAACCTCCTTATTTGGAGGTTTTTTTCATTATTTTAGGGTAGCGGCTTGCACAGCAAATTCCGCATTATTTTTTCGAACAATATCGTTTATTGCCAATAATATATCATTCCTTAATTGTATATATTTTTCCCATTCAACGTATTCAAGATGTATTTCTACTAATACCTCAATGGCGTAAGTGCCGAAATTATTAACCGCCACATTTACTTCATCATTTTTTAGTGGATGATTATTTCCAAAATGTTTTATATCGTTAACTATTTTGCGTAATTGATCAGTATTTGTTTCGTAGCTCAATGCAAGGTTTAACAGTATTCTTCGCGATGTTCTTCTCGTTAAATTACTAAGTTTATTGTTTACAATATTTTTATTGGGGATGGTCATGTAGGCAGTGTCGACAGTTCTGATACGTGTGCTCCTAAATCCAACCTTTACAACCTTTCCGGTTATGCCTTCTGTTTCAATTAAGTCGCCAATAACAAATGGTTTTTCTGTAAATATCGAAATACTGCCAAACACATTTTGCAATGTTTCTTGTGCAGCAAAAGCAATGGCAATTCCGGCAATTCCTGCACCGGCAACAATAGAATAAATATTAACCCCAAACACAGCGCCCATTATGCTTAAAAATGCGATTGTCCAAACAAGCATTCTTAAAATATCTTTCAAAAAAACAACTAATTGATCATCCCAAGGATCCTCCGTTTTTGCTGCGCGATGTTTTAACACTAAAACAAAAAAATCGCCAATTCTAGAAATTATCCAGGCAATACTCAATATTAATAAAAATTGATATAAACCGTTGAGAAAATTAATTACGTACATTTTCACAACCTCATCGCTGTCACCAAAAGGATAGTGTAAAGTTTTGAATCCGAAATAGATTGTTTGCAATACGATAAAATATTGCAATGGCTTTAAAATGAGTCTCAAAAATTCTTCGGTAAGTTCACCTGCTTCTGTTTTATGCACAAGTTTAAACAGTAATAAACTAATGACTTTAGAGATGTACTTTTTGAATATCACCACAACAACAATAACACCTGCCAACCAACACCATTGGCGCCATGTATTATGGAGAAATTCGCTATCGAAAAAAGATTGCATATTGCCTGAGTTTATGTGCAAAATTAATGTACCTTATTTTAGTAAAATATATCCTACATCTTAAAGGAGTTTCGCCCTATTGTTTGCTTTTTTGGCTTCGATTGTTCCGTGTTGGTCTGCGCTTCGATTGTCGTCTTACCATACTGTCGCCCCTACAGGGCTAGATTTATCTGGCTTGATTGGTCTAAGATAATGTTGCCTCTACAGGGTTAGATGCCTCTGCTGGATTGTGTTTCTTATCAAAATAAAATACGTCCCACACTTAAACGGGGTTTTTCTCAATTATTTGCTTTTTTTGCTTCTGTGGCCCGTTAAGCTGCAAGCCGAACGAGAGCAAAGCCCTGTAGGGGCGACAGTATGGTAGCAAATTCTGATTATGCACAAAAGTTAAAGCCCTGTAGGGGCGACAGTATGGTAGCAAGATAACAGCGGTGCAAGTATCCAAGCCCTGTAGGGGCGACAGATTGGTAGCAAGTAACAGCAGTGCAAGAATCCAAGCCCTGTAGGGGCGACAGAATGGTAACAAGGCCACAGCACCGCAGGAATCCAAGCCCTGTAGGGGCGACAGAATGGTATATACCAACCGTAGCGAAACACATAACAGCTTCGATTCACCATCCTGTATGCGGTTGATTGAAAACCCATAACTGTTCGGAAGACTTCAAGATGTGTTTTTGAGCATCTTATCAAATATGAGTGGGTCACCTCCAGTTAAGATTACAATGTCTCTCATAACACCTTCTTCTAGCTGCTGAACAAAGCGGAGGCGCATAATTTT
>JANMLV010000045.1:0-1624 GCA_031372705.1 Bacteroidota bacterium
CATGCAATCTTTCATTGTTGAAATTTTGGCGCCTTCCGCACCGATTTTCCTTCTAGCCTGGAAACAGATTTCGAGTAACCGGGAAGCAGTACAAAATCTGACTTCTCTCAAAGATCTTATTGAAGCAGTTTTAAGGAATTCTCGAATTGATTCAGTAATCGATGAAATAACAATCAGGCAAATTCAAGATAAAATATACTACAACAGAACTTTAAACCCTCTCTTACCTGATCGCTTATTTCAAAAGATGAGAAATTCTCTTGAGGAAGGAATGAACTTTTCAGTGACAGAACAAATACGTTTACTAAGAAGCAACACCTAGAGCACTTTTTTCTTAGACTTTCCTGATTTATTATCTATTTCAACACATATAAAAGGATCCCATCAGGGAGAACCTACAAAGAGACTTTTCGTAATAATGTAAAATAGAATAACTGATTATATATATCAATTAAGGATTTGTATCGGTAGCAAGCGATATTATGAGTGTCTCAATTGCCTTTAAAGACCCATGAATAACATTTTTACTCTCTACTAGTTCGGAAAGCCAGGTCTTGGGGTCACCAAAGACAACAGAGTGGTCAGCTAGAAACTCAAAGCCCTTTTTACATTGAAACAAAAGGGTTTCTCCAGAAAGAGTGAGTTCGGAAAACAGTAATGAGATAATTTGCTTTTTTTCAGTTGGATTTGCCAATAAGTAAGTAAAATAAAGGTCTTTTACGAGTTCGGAAAGGATAATCAAATCTTTTACAACTTCGTGCATTGAAGCATCAGCGGCTTGTATTTTCATTGACAAATCACTCAGGGATTGATTTAATTTCGTTTCTTCAGACAGAAAATCTTCAGGTGCGTATGCACCTGTTCTTAAAAGAGTTAATTTATTAGTTCTTAAATAGGTTACCTCTTCACGAATTTTCTTTTGTTGCCTTTCATTTTGCTCAACATTTTTGATTCGTTGCGCTTCAAATTGTGCAAAATCAGACGAAATTCTTTTATTTAATTCTTCAAGTTCAGAATTGGAGTAATAGAAGGTATTTATAACTTTACCAATGGAAGCTTCGATAAAATCTTCATTAATATTTCTTTTTGGGTTTGAGCATTCTTTCGAACATCTTGCCCCATAATAATGAATTCCCTTTTGTTCATAAGGCGTATAAACACGGCCACAAGACGCACAACGAAGCAACCCCCGGTATGGATAATCTAGTTTGTTTGTATAATATACACTTACTTTTTTACCAGCTAAAGCATGTTGCACTTTTGTAAACAACTCCTGATCTATCAATGGTTGATGACTGATACTTTGAACCAGGTCAGAATTGTTTCCAATAATTTTTCCGGTATAAAACGGATTAGTGAGAATGTTATGTATGTTATTAGCGGTAACGTGACGTGCAGCGGCTTCAATCACAATTTCTTCGTCTCGCAGTAATTCATCTTTGGTTCTTTTACGTCTAACAGGTGGCATCGTTAATCCTTGCTCATTTGCAAACCGGGCTAAATCTGAAAGACTCCAGATTCCATCAGCATATTTTTCAAAAAGTTGTCTAATTATTGGTGCACGAAAAGAGTCAAAAGGTTTGTTCCGAGAGTCTCCGGTGTTAACATAACCAACAGGTGCACG
>JANMLV010000076.1:0-2215 GCA_031372705.1 Bacteroidota bacterium
GCAATACTTTAAATTTACCTTTTACAGGCGGAATTTCAGCAGCACAATTTTCTGATATTGATATTAACAACGATGGCATTAACGATTTATTTATTTTCGATAGAGGTGGATGGAACTCCATTATTATGGTTAAAGATGCAGCGGGAAATTTAACCTATGCACCGCAATACAATTCTATAATTCCACCGCTTGAAGATTGGGCACTGATTAGAGATTTTAATTGCGATAACATTCCTGATATTTTTACCTATTACATTGGTTCAACTCGTGTTTATAAGGGTGTAATTACAGGAGGCAATTTAAGTTTTGAATTGGAAAAAGACCAACTTGTTTACGAAGATGCTACAGGAACCACAGCATTATATACAAGCAGAACCGACATTCCCGGAATTGCTGATGTTGATAGTGATGGCGATATAGATGTGCTTTCATTTTCTGTTTCCAATACTACCATTCGCTTTTATAAAAACATTTCTGCGGAATCAGGTTTTGGATGTGATAGTTTGATTTTTTCATTGAACGAATTTTGTTGGGGATTAATTTATGAAGGATTTACATGCTCGGGAGGCGATTTACATATTGCGTGTAAAGGAGGACCTGATGCTGCAGATGAAGGCGGCGAGAGAATGCATATCGGGTCAACAATGGTAACCTTAGATCATGATGGTGATGGTGACCAAGATGCTTTGCTCGGTGATAATTCATGCAACAATCTTGTATATTATCGAAATGGCGGAGATGTAAGTTCTGCAGAAATGGATTTTAAAGATACTTTGTGGCAAGAGAATGGTGTTGAATTTAATATGCCTGTTTTTCCCGCAGCATTTTTAATTGATGCAGACAACGATGGCGATAAAGATGTGCTGGCAACTACCAACGATGCTGCATTAGGGTTAAACACCGAAAATGTTTGGTTGTATGAAAATCTCAATACTGCAGATACATTTGATTTAGTTTATCAAAGTGACACTTTTTTAGTAAGCGAAATGATTGATGTTGGCGCCTATTCCAAACCTATTTTTTTTGATTATAATAATGATGATTTATTAGATATTGTTGTTGGCATTGGCAATACCTATGGTAAAGATTTAATTTTACACAAAGGCCTTTGGCTTTATAAAAATATTGGCACCACTACCCTGCCATCTTTTGAATTAATCACTAAAAATTTCGGTGGTTTAGATGGCTTTCCTATTAGTCAGCTCGCACCTGCAGTTGCCGATACCGATAATGATGGCGACAAAGATTTATACATCGGTTTAAGTGATGGCACAATTGTTTATCTCGAAAATTTATCAGGCGCCGCAGGTGAAGCCAATTTTGCTGCTCCTGTTTTTAATTACCAGCTATTAGATGCAGGGCAATTTGCAACGCCATTTTTTATCGATATTGAATTAGATGGAAAATTGGATATGATAGTTGGTGAGCAGAATGGCAATTTAAATTATTATCATAATACCGGAACAGTTGATGCGCCAATATTTACTTTAGAGAACGAATTATGGGGAGGTGTTGATGTGCGCAAACCCGGATTTGTGACAGGTTATAGCGCGCCGTTTATGTATCGCAATCAGAATGACTCATTATATCTTTTAGTCGGCTCCCAAATTGGCAGTATATTTAAATATAATGAAATTGAAGATGCGTTGTTGGGAGAATTTTACGAAGCCGACACAAATCATTTAGCCTATTATCATGGATTTTATGCATCCATAAATGGTGGTGATATAAATGGAGATGGAGAAATGGAATTTTTATCCGGCACAATCAGAGGTGGTGTGCAAATTTTCAAGTTTGATAACGGTACATCAATTAACCAAATTGAACCGCAAAAAGGTTTTATCATCTCCCCTAACCCTGTTAATGAAACAATCAACATTAATTTAAACAATGTAAATGATGAAAGTGTAATTGTTAATATTTACAATGTAACAGGTGCTTTGGTGCTAACAACATCAATCAGCACTGCATCGGCATCTATAAAAATGCCAACTGAATTTTTACCGGGCATTTATTTTATTCAAGTACGAAGCAATAATTTCAGTGGCGGTTCTTCATTCATCAAAAATTAATAATTGTGATGCCTGAAACACATTATCGCAAACTTGAAAATTTGTTTTATGCTGCACCGGTGCAAAAATTGTATCCGGGTATTCGAATAAATATTAATCACGAAACCTGTATCATCACCTATCCTGTTGATTCGACACATTTT
>JANMLV010000091.1:0-4859 GCA_031372705.1 Bacteroidota bacterium
CAGTCAAAATGAAGCCAGAGTAAGGGTTTTAGGCATTTATCAAAACAGGTCTGTTTAGGTAGAATGTGGCCCTTTGCAATTTTTGTCTTTACTTTGTAAACAGTTTGTCAACATAAAACACAAAAGAGGCATAAAATATGAATAAAGAACTTAAAATAACTCCCATATCCGATTGGGGATGGAACTTCCGGTCGCCATTTATAATGACCGGCCCTTGCAGCGTTGAAAGTGAGGAACAAGTGCATGAAACGGCTCGCCAGTTGAGCAATTATCAGTTTGATGTGCTGCGTGGAGGCATTTGGAAACCGAGAACACGCCCGAATTCATTTGAAGGCATTGGTAGCCCGGGATTAAAGTGGCTGAAAGAGGCCGGCAATGAAATAGGAAAGCCTGTTGCAACAGAGGTTGCGAACGTAAAACATGTTTATGAGGCTTTGAGAATGGGTGTCGATATTCTTTGGATTGGTGCCCGCACTACAGTTAATCCCTTCGCCGTGCAAGAGATATGTGATGCTCTGCAAGGTGTGGACATACCGGTATTGGTTAAGAATCCGATTAATCCTGATTTGGAGCTTTGGATAGGTGCTTTCGAGCGCTTAAACAGATCAGGAATAACGAAATTAGCTGCTATCCACAGAGGATTTTCCACACACGAAAAATCCAAATACCGGAACATTCCGCGCTGGAACATTCCAATTGAACTAAAACGCCGCTTTCCTGAGCTGTCTATCATTTGCGACCCAAGTCATATTTGTGGTTCACGTGAATTGTTGAGGGAAGTGGCGCAAACAGCGTTGGATATTGGTTTTGAAGGACTGCATTTAGAATCGCATATAAATCCTGATAAAGCACTAAGTGATGCCAAACAACAAATTACACCCGAAGTTTTTGGCGAAATGATGACGCACCTACATACGCGTGAATCAATTGAACTCCACTCATTTGCTGAAAACAGATTGGAAATATTACGTGAAAAAATCGACAGCATCGATAATTACTTGCTTGAAATGCTGAGCGAACGCATGGATATTGTTAGAGAAATAGCAGATTACAAACGCGAAAACAATCTATCAATTGTTCAACCTAGTCGCTGGACAGAAATATTGGAAAGCAGATTAGAAACAGGCAAACGCAAACAACTTACCGAGAAGTTTATTAAAGAATTATTTCATGCTGTTCACAAAGAATCTATTCACCATCAAACTGAAGTGATGTTGCTGAATGGACAAGATTCTGAACCTGGGCAAAAAGCTTGATTCGAAAAATTTAAATAAAAAAAATCCGGAATAATTATTCCGGATTTTTTTATGCAAATACTTTTATTTCTGTTTAAAAAATGCTCTTAACATTCCCTGGCATTTTAAATACCATTCATCGCGCACTTCAAAATCGAAACCGATTGAAGATAAACATGTAGTTGCAACAGTACCTTTATCAACCGCTTCAATTGAAACACGATATCTGCCCGGCGGCATATCTAATTGATAAACATTCAAAATAGTTAAGTCAATAATAGAACTACGCATTGCTGATGGATTTGCAGCATTTGGATTTATTTTATGCCCGTCTAAACTTGTAATTACAATAATATCTGCTTTGCTTGATTCATCAAAAACTTTTTTCGAAAATTGATTGCCATTATAAATTTTCATGGCCTTTGCAGGCTGTGTAATTTCAAACTCAATGTACTCTCCTATTCCCGGTCCTGCGGCGCTTTCGCACCAGCATGTTTGACGTGCCAGGTTATCGCGACCATCATAAGTGGTGTCTTCATAAATATGATCAGAAACATCGAATGCAAAAATTGGATTTCCTGATTCTTTCAATGTAATGGAAGGGGTGTTGTTTTTACATGATGCCTTTATAAAATCGTAATAGGAAAGATTATCATAATTCTTATTCTGCATACTACTTCCTAATGCATCAATACCTGTAATAGAACCCGTTTGATAAGCTAGCAATGAATCAGAATATGCTACCACAGGTGTGTTATAAAAATAACGCTTGGGAATTTCCATATCTGTTTTCACCCATGATGATGCTGTAATATTTTTAATGGCGGATGGAACAATAGATTGCTCATTAAACAATGAACCGGGATTGCAATCACGCTTTGACCCAATATGGAAGAAACCCATATTATCTTTATCCATTAGCATAATATCATCAAATACAATTACCTGATCGCGATCACCATCCATATATGTTTTATACTCATTCATTTTGGAAGGGAAAATAGGTGTAGCATGAAAAATATCGTGTTTAACATATAAGGCATTTAAGCGACCTGACCAATTTTTCTCATAACCTAATTGATACATGGAATAAGATTCTGCTTGATTAATACCTGCATTAATTGTAGGCAAAGTTAAGAACGTGAGAATAGAAGTTTCTTCATCAGGAGTAAAATTCAAATCAACAATAAAACGAATTTCCATTGATAATACTTCCGTATTTTTTGGTAAGTATAAAGGACTGGCATCGGTGAATTTTAATTCGCAAGAAACTTTCTTGATATTAATACGGGTATTATTGCGAAACATATCTACAAATATGCCCATTTGTTTTAGGTTATCGATGCTGATATATTTACGAACAAATAAACGTTGTTGAAAATTTTTACGAATTTGCTCCCGCGTATCAATCGATTTATCTTGAACGGCAAATATGTCGCTAAACGTTGGAATTGTTGCCAATTGATCCAGTAGCGGCGAACGCTTTCCATATTCAAATTCGTTGAAATAAATATTCAATGGCATTACTGCATTAACTGTTGCGAAATTGGTAGTTGCATTTTTAAATTCATAAACAATATCATATTTCGCTTCTTCACCAAAATCTAGTACTTGAATTAATTCATTTTGCAAAACAACTCCATAATTGGAGCCGTCGGGATGAAGGTTGCCTACCGAAACGGATAATCCGTTAAACGGTTTGTCTTGTGCAAATGCTGATAAGGAACAAACACTTAAAAGAATCGCTAAAATCTTTTTACTCATAGCTGTTGTTATTTTAATTCTTAATTATTTATAAAATTCTTCGCAACGGTGAAACAACGGAATAAAATCCAAAATTTCACCCAGGTCGCTTACTTTAACTTTGCCAAACATAACGGCCATTTGCGCATTGGTTCTTCCCCACTCCATGTCTTCATATGTTTCATCCTTTGCCGAAACCACACATTTGGGAGTGCCTTGTAAACCTTCCTCAATGTTAATCGTTCCGTCGGCAATTTTAACAGTAAATTGTCCACCGCGCTCGCCGGATATGTCCAAATGAAAAATCGTTTCATAACCCTGCTCTGCTTTTTCAGGTCTAAAACGTTCTTTTAATGATGCTACAATTTGTTGTGCTGATATCGGTTTTTCCATTTTTGCTGAATATTGCCGCTAAGATAAATGAATGTAGTTTATTTTTACGCTGTTATAAGGCAATCAATTTATGTTGCCCCTATTACAATCATCATGCCTGAACAATTAATAAAGTGCCGAATCGACAAATGGCTGTGGGCTGTTCGTCTCTATAAAACCAGAAATATCGCTTCAGAGGCGCTGAAATCGGGTAAGGTTAAAATTAATGGCGACAATGTAAAGCCGTCGTTTGAGGTTACAACAGGCGTTATAATTACAATTCCGAAAGGCGTTGTTCGGTATCAATTTAAAGTGCTAGGCATTATCGAAAAACGCGTTAGTGCCGTTTTAGCGCGCAATTATTGTGAAGATGTTACACCTGAGGAAGAAAAAATGAAGCTTACTACATTAGAATTTATGCCTACCGCTCTCCGCGATAGAGGCACGGGAAGGCCGACCAAGAAAGAGCGGCGAGATTTGGATGAGTGGATGAATGATTGATAATAATTGCCATATCATAAGGTTTGTTAAAATGTAAACTTTCCGACAACTTAAGTGGTTAAATCAGCGTAAGTATGTATAAAATGAATATGTTAAAAACAAAAATGATTGGTGTTGTGTTTACTATTGCAGTAGTTGCAATAGTAGGTTGCGGCTCAAAACAACCGGCTCAAAATACAAATCCGGAAGGCAAAACAGAAATTGATATCTTATCTATGAGAAAAACATTTACAGAAGCTGAAATCCTGCAAAACGGATGGGAGACTGCAACTTTCGCAGGTGGTTGTTTTTGGTGCACCGAAGCGGTGTTTGAAGAAGTAATAGGGGTGCAATCGGTTCAAAGCGGTTATTCCGGCGGACGAATGACAAACCCTACTTACGAAGCAGTTACAACCGATACCACCGGACATGCCGAGTGTATTCAAATTGTTTTCGATCCAAAGGTGTGCAGTTATGAAACATTGCTCGATATTCATATGAAAACGCATGACCCAACTACATTAAATCGTCAAGGTAATGACGTGGGTATTCAATATCGCTCTTCCATATTTTATGCTAACGAATCCCAGCAAACAACTGCTGTTGGTTATATTAAAAATTTAGGCTCAACGGGTTATTACAGCGATAAAATTGTTACCGAAATAGTGCCATTAACAACGTTTTGGCCTGCTGAAATTTATCATCAAGATTATTTCGCAAAAAATCCTGACCAGCCTTATTGTGTTTTTGTTGTAGGCAAAAAGGTAGAAAAGTTCGAAAAGCTTTTCCCGGAATTAGTAAAGCCGGAGTATAAAGGTAATAAGTAGTTGGTTCTCGCGGAGAAAGGGAGAGGCGGAGGCGCGGAGAAACAGAATGTGCTGATGTGCTAATCACTGGTGTCCGGTAAAAAATAGGTTTCAAAAAAAAGGGAGCTCCGAAGAACTCCCAATAAGTGTTAGTTTTGATTTGCGACCAAAAACTAAACTCATGGGCAAATCTACTTTTTTTACCGGACAGCCGGTATTTAAT
>JANMLV010000123.1:0-1602 GCA_031372705.1 Bacteroidota bacterium
TGATATTTTAAATCTCGATGGTATCTTCATCAAAAATATAATCGCTGATAAGTATAAAGTTATTCCCAACCAGCTGGGAGTCTTTCAATTAAAATCTAAATTAACGATAGATGATGAAATTGAGGAAGCCTTAAAAGTTGCGTGTGATATACTGGAAATTAAGTTGAGGGAAAGTTTGCGTCTTCAAGGAATTATTACTAAAAGTAAATATACGAGCAACGAACAAGATCAAATAACCTACTATTATAAAACACAGGAACAGGTAATCAAGGATATAAATGAAAAGCTTAGTGAGTCTAATCCTAAGAATGGTGCACTTGCAAGAAACCATCTATTAAGTCTATTTGCTGAGGATAAAACCTTTCCCGAAAAAAGAGAAAAAATATATGATTTTAATAAGGATATCCTAAAAGATGCAATACCCGAAAAACAATATATTGTAAAGTGGTCATTACTTATGTGGGATCAAGTAGATCGCACTAGAATAGCCCAGCTTGCAAAAGAGGTGTCTAAATACAAAAGTTTAACAGGATTGAAGGAAGTTTTTAATGATAAGAATGATACAGAAATTTTACAATGGCTGTCTAAATTCCTCATTTTTATTGAATCTGAGCAATATATTCACATTTTAAACGACTTACAATCTCCAATTGTGCCGAATCAAAATGGTGACTTCTGTATACTAGACAAACTAAATATTTGCGCAACTGATGTAGACGAAGATATTAAGGATATTGCCGAAAGTTTTGGAATTCTAATACGAAATAACTTAATAGATGATTTTATGGGTTTAAATTTACCCGAGAATCGTTATTTTATTCTTGAGGAAATTGCACGGCTTATTGAAAAAGAAGTTAAAATTATAATCAAGGACCCAGACTCCCGCTTACAATATCAAAATACTTTAATGAAGCTTTACACTTGGATGAAAGATCATCCCATAGCAGAATCGGTTTTTGGCAATCTATATGAAAAGCGCGTATTTTTATTAGATGATGAAATTTTGGTGGATTCATTTAAAAAAGCAAATAAGTATGACGAATTCAAAGCGAAAACAGGGTTGACGGAGGAAAACATTAACGAATATATTAATGATTCTTCTGATAATAAAATTGTTCTGTTCTTGAATAACGACGAAAATACATATAGCAATTACGCTGAGCAAGGATGGAAAGCATTTATTGAGTTTTGCAAGTCTCGGGGTGTTAATATGTTTCAATCTGTGCTTGAGCTAGTTGAACTTTATGGAAATAATAGGTTGGCCGATATTGGAGTTTCTACTGGTGTAAATATTTACACACCATTGCTTTCAATGCATGAGATTCGGGATTATGCCATCGAAATTACACTCCAAGCAATTAAAAAAGTGTTAGAATTTTTTGAACGCGAGGGATTCACAGTTCTCGAAAATAGAATGGATTATCCAAATATTTTTTTAGTAAAGGACAATCAGAATAAAGTATTCAATGTTATAGTAAGGCCATCACATGCAGGTAAATATCAAATAAGAAGCGAAGAGCTAGGTGTGCTTTGGGAGCCAAATTCAGAATTGTGGCTATCAAATGGAACTGAAGTAAAAAAGGAGACTTTACAATCCATTTT
>JANMLV010000143.1:0-1588 GCA_031372705.1 Bacteroidota bacterium
AAAAAATTGTTGGTACATAAAAATATTTTTTCCTTGGAGGTTTAAAAAAAATGAATTTATGGACTATTAAAAAAAGCAATATATTCATGATAGTGATATCTACAATATGCGGTGTATTACTTGGATTTCTTGGTGCAGTAAAGTTAGCTAATTTTAATGAAGGATTATTTTATATTTCAACAACAACTGTCACCCAACATCAAGATGTAGTATCAAAAATAGAAAATAGTGGAGAAGATATATCATCCTTTTCAGCTGCAAGTGGTAAATTATTTTCTGGTAAACCAAAATTTCAATTTCCAATAAAGGATATTAAATTTGGTAAGGGAATTATTCCAAAGAAATCAAATGCAATGTCAAAAGGAAATTTAAAACAAGATAAATTTAATTATAAATGTGACAAATGGTCTGTTGTTACAACTATTTTTGATCCATCTGAATCAATTATAAAACAAGCAAATTTAGGTGAAGATTGGTGTTTAGTCATTGTTGGTGATCGTAAAACTCCAAAAGAATATAAAGTAAATGGTTCGAGTAAAGTTGCATATTTAGATGCAGATTATCAAGAATCATATTTAAATCAAAAATTTCCTGATTTTATGAAAAAAATTCCATGGAATTCTTTTGGAAGAAAAAATGTTGGATATTTATTTGCAATTGATCATGGTGCAAAATATGTTTGGGATTTTGATGATGATAATCTTTTACTTACCGATACATTTCCATTTTCATTAAATAGTGAAAAATATCGAATCCAAATACCTAGATCAAGTAATTCAACAACATACAATCCATATCCAGGTTTAGGTGCATTGGTTGGTCGAAATACTCCAGTTTGGCCAAGAGGATTTTCATTAGTTCATATTAAAGATAGTGAATCATATCGAAAAGAATTTGTATGTGGTAATATTCCAAGTTCTAAAATGGGTGTTGTTCAATCATTAGCAAATCATGATCCAGATGTTGATGCATTATTTCGAATTATTTTGAAAACTCCATTTGATTTTTCAACAAAAATTTTAACATCACTTCCAGTTGCTGTTCCACATAATAGTTTAAGTCCAATGAATGCACAAGCATGTTTATTTTTTGAAAATTCTTTATGGATGTTATTATTACCTGTTTCAGTTCATGGACGTGTTGCAGATATTTGGAGATCATATATTGGGTTACGACTTTTAAAAGAAGTTGGAATTGTTGCAATTTTTACACCACCAATGGTTGCACAATTTCGAAATGCACATAATTATTTAGCTGATTTACAATCTGAAATTCCATTATATGAAAAAGCAACTGCAATTGTTGAAGATTTAAGTAAACATCGTTTAACAAGTTCATCATTTCCAGGAATGATTGAAGAAATGTTTATTTACATGTATGAACGTGATTATATATCCATTGATGATGTTTATTTAGCCCAAGAATGGATTCAAGCATTATTAAATGTTAATTATCCATTTCCTACCGTAAAGAAAACCTTTGGCACTGATTATATGGCCGACTTTCGATGCTAAAAGATATGAAAACCCTTTCATAAATAATAACTATCTAAAATGAAATTATTACAGTTAGTCATTATTTGTTTAAT
>JANMLV010000190.1:0-32665 GCA_031372705.1 Bacteroidota bacterium
GATGAATTAAAAGGTAAGCAAGGTCGTTTCCGTCAAAACTTACTGGGTAAACGTGTCGATAATTCAGGTCGTTCGGTAATTGTTGTAGGACCGCAAAAAAAAATAAACGAATGCGGATTGCCAAAAGATATGGCGGCAGAATTATTTAAGCCGTTTATTATTCGTAAATTAATTGAAAGAGGTATAGTTAAAACGGTTAAATCGGCTAAGAAATTAGTTGATAGAAAAGAGCCTGTTATTTGGGATATTCTTGAAAATATTTTGAAAGGACATCCAATCATGCTTAACCGTGCACCAACGTTACACAGACTTTCAATTCAAGCGTTCCAGCCGAAATTAATTGAAGGAAAAGCAATTCAATTGCACCCTTTAGTTTGTTCTGCATTCAACGCCGACTTTGACGGTGACCAGATGGCTGTTCACGTACCGTTGAGTAATGGTGCAATTTTGGAAGCACAATTATTAATGCTTTCTGCACATAATATTCTAAATCCACAAAACGGAAATCCAATTACCGTTCCTTCACAGGACATGGTTTTGGGTCTCTATTATACTTCTAAAGGAAAGAAATCTACCAAAGATGATCTTGTAAAAGGCGACGGTAAAATTTTCTATTCTGCGGAGGAAGTAATTATAGCTTACAACGAAGGGAAAGTTGAATTACATGCTTACATTAAATGTAAAGTAAACATTCTTGAAGATGAGGTAATCGTAAATAAATTAATAGAAACTACAGTTGGTCGTGTATTATTTAATGAAGTAGTACCTGCTGAACTTGGTTTCATTAATGCAATCTTGTCGAAAAAAGCAATTGCAAAAGTAATTGGTGAAGTAATTCGCAGAACTGATGTTCCAAGAACTGCAAGATTCCTTGATGATATTAAGGACCTTGGATTCCGTTCAGCATTCCGCGGTGGTTTATCTTTCAACATAAGTGATTTAGTTGAGTTAGAATCTAAGCCAAAATTAATTGATGCAGCTCAAGCAGAAGTTGATGAGGTTATTAGCAACCACATGTATGGTGTAATTACGCAGAATGAGCGTTATAATCAGATTATTGATATTTGGTCACGATTAAATACACGTTTAACAGGTGATTTAATTACCAAATTAACAAACGATAAAAAGGGATTCAACTCTGTGTTTATGATGTTGGATTCAGGAGCAAGGGGTTCTAAAGAGCAAATCCGTCAGTTAGCTGCAATGCGTGGTTTGATGGCCAAGCCTCGTAAATCCGGTGCTTCGGGAGAGGGTGGAATTATTGAAAGCCCAATCCTTTCTAACTTGAAAAGCGGTTTAAGTGTATTGGAATACTTTATTTCTACACACGGTGCTCGTAAAGGTTTGGCCGATACAGCTTTAAAAACAGCTGATGCCGGTTACTTAACTCGTCGTTTAGTTGACGTTGCTCAGGATGTTGTAATTAATCAAGATGATTGCGCTACACTTCGTGGTATTGCAATCAGCGCGTTAAAAGACAATGAAGATATAGTTGAAGCATTAAGTGAGCGTATTATCGGTCGCACAAGTTTACATGATGTTTATGATCCACTTAATGATGAGTTGATTGTAAATGCAGGTGAATTAATTTCCGATAAAATTGCAGAAAGAATTGACGCAACAGCAATTGAAGAAGTTGAAATTCGTTCAGTGCTTACTTGCGAATCTAAAAAAGGTGTTTGCGTTAAATGTTACGGAACAAACCTTTCAAATAATCGCGTAGCACAAGCCGGCGATGCAGTTGGTATTATTGCTGCTCAGTCTATTGGTGAGCCGGGTACACAACTTACACTCCGTACATTCCACGTGGGTGGTGTTGCGGGAAGCGTTGATACAGAATCAAAACTCGTAGCAAAATTTGATGGTAAAGTTGAATTTGATGGCGTTCGTTTTGTAGATACAAAAAATGATGACGGTAAGAAAATTCGCATTGTTATTGGACGTACCGGTGAAATCAAATTAATAGAACCTAAAACAGGTAAATTGTTGATTACCAACAACGTTCCTTATGGTTCATTATTAACAGCATCAGATGGCGATGACCTTAAAAAGGGTGATATTATTTGTTCTTGGGATCCATTTAACGCAGTAATTGTTTCTGAATTCCCCGGATTTGTTGAGTATGAAAATATCATAGAAGGTATTACATACCGCGAAGAAAGTGATGAACAAACCGGTCACCGCGAAAAGGTAATTTCTGAATCGCGCGATAAAACTAAAATCCCTACACTTATTATTAGAGATAAGAAAGGTGCGGAGATTAAGAATTATAACTTACCGGTTGGTTCGCATATAAACGTTGAACAAGGCGAAGAGGTTAAATCGGGACAAACAATTGCGAAGATTCCGCGCGCATTAGGAAAAGTTCGAGATATTACGGGTGGTTTACCACGTGTAACCGAATTATTTGAAGCGCGTAATCCATCAAATCCTGCAGTAGTTGCGGAAATAGATGGTGTGGTTGCCTTTGGAAAAATAAAACGTGGTAATCGTGAAATTGAAATCGAAAGCCGTGATGGTGAAAAGAAGAAATATCTCGTTCCATTATCTAAGCAAATTCTTGTTCAAGAAAATGACTACGTTTATGCAGGTATGCCATTGAGTGATGGTGCAATTACACCTTCCGACATTCTTGCAATTAAAGGTCCTTATGCCGTTCAGGAATATATCGTAAATGAAATTCAAGAGGTATATCGTTTACAAGGTGTTAAAATCAATGATAAACATATCGAGGTTATTGTACGTCAGATGATGAGAAAAATGACGATTACTGATGCCGGAGATACACGTTTCCTTGAAGATGCCAATGTAGATAAACTTGACTTCTTAGAAGAAAATGATAGAATATTTGACAAGAAAGTAATTACAGAATCCGGTGATTCAAGTAAATACAAAGCCGGACATATTGTTACTTTACGTCAATTGCGTGAAGAAAATTCACACTTGAAGCGTTCGGATAAAAAGCCGATTGAATTCCGTGATGCCGTTTCTGCTACAGCAACTCCATTGTTGTTGGGTATTACCAGAGCATCATTAGGAACAAGAAGCTGGATTTCTGCTGCATCGTTCCAGGAAACAACTAAGGTGTTGAGCACTGCATCTATTTCTGCTAAAACAGATTATTTAATGGGTCTGAAAGAAAACGTTATCGTTGGACACCAGATTCCTGCAGGAACAGGTCAGCGTCACTTCCACAATACAATAGTTGGTAACAAGGAAGAAGTTGAAGAAATGAATGCAAAAAAGAGAAGTAAATCAATTGACCTTGAATAAGCGTTCAATTTAAAAAATAGAAAGCCTCCCGTAATAAGGAGGCTTTTTTATTTTGCGTAAAATGACAAATCGAAACGGGATTCGTGCGAATTAATTAATTGTTTTTTCTGCTTCGGTAAATAATGTTTTTTCTAATTTAGCATCATGACCATAAATATCTCTGCTAAAATGTAAAAGACCATCGGTATCTACGCTAGCAGTAAAGTACACAATGTAAACCGGCAACTTTGTTTGCAATTTCACATAGGTTTCACGGCCCAGGTAATATAACGAGTCTATTTTCTTATCTGTAAACGTGGTATCGTTTCTTAATAAATAGGTTGCAAACCTTTTCGGCTCAGCAACGCGAATGCATCCATGGCTAAATCCTCTTGTTTCTTTATCGAATAAATATCGAGAAGGTGTGTCATGAAAGTAAATATTATGTTCATTTGGAAAAATAAATTTAACCCAACCTAAGGAGTTGCTGTTGCCCGGTTTCTGTCTTATGATGTAAGGGATTTTCGAATATTTATCCCAATTGATATTCGACACGTCAACTACTTTTTTTGTTGACGGATCCACGGCCTCCATATTTTCTTTATTGAGATAATTCGCATCTTTTTTTAATGCCGGTAAAATTTCATTGTTTAAAATACTTGGAGGTGGAACCCAATATGGACTAAACACGATATATTCTAATTCATCATTAAATATTGTTGTGCCGGTTGACGATTTTCCAACTACTACTTTCATCTCCCAAGCCAACATATCTGTTTCATAAATATACATGGTATATTCAGGAATATTCACCATGATATAATCACCGGCAGGCGCATCGGGAAGCCATCGCATGCGCTCCATATTTATTTCAATTTGCCTAACACGGTCGCTCGGTGAAGTATTTAATTCTCGAAAAAATTTCTCGCCGGCAACACCATCTGTAACAAGGCCGTGGCGCTTTTGAAATTGTTTCAGGGCTACTACGGTTGCTGAATCTAAGTAAGTTGTTGAATCATAACTTACGGCGTCACCAAGAATGAATAACCGTTCTTTAATAGCGGCAATAACAGGATAGTTTTCGCCAGGTTTAATTGATTTTTTATCTGAAGGTAAATAAAGAGAATCCCATGGCATGTCACTGATTTTTCTATATTTTTTTAATTCGTTTTTCAACAAACGATATTGCGGATAAAGCGGCTCAAAAGATGTAAATGCATTGGCGCCACCTGATAGTATTGAATCGAGAATTGCAACCGACGGCACTGTTTTGCGCGTTACATACCAATCGAGTTCTTTAGTTGTTTTTTCATTTATGCCGAACCACACTTTTTGCGCATAAACAAAAAATTCTGCAGTAAGCATTAGCTCGAATTTTTTTGTAAGGCTGTCGTTTCCGGAATAATTATATGCAGGGTCGTTGATGGTGTTAAATATATTTTTTAATTCGTGATAATAAAGCACTGAGTCGTTTAATCCCTCATCCTGATAATGCTCTAATTGGTTCATAAAAAAACCGCCTTGCTCAATAATTCCGTATTCGTTAAACCAAGCTGATTTGCGCTCTCTATTGCCATAAAATGTGAAGATTTCAGCACTGTGATAATTAAAATCCGGATACCCGCGTAAAACCTCCGCAATTGAAGCAGAATCAATTTGGAACGGCCGGAATACTTTTTTCAAGGTGACAACACTGTCGGCGTCGTCGAGAATAGCTGCTTTGTCAGCCTTGTTCTTACATCCTAAATTGGCTGAAGCAATCAGTATGCAAACCAGCGTTATTAACCTAAAGTGTTTCATCGTTTCTAGGAAGTTTGAGCTAAATTGCTAAACAATTTCGAGATAAGGTGATTTTAGAATAATTTTACTTACAAATTTAAAGTCATGAGCGATTTAAAAGACAAAAATCAGTTAAATATTGAATTATCAGAGGAGATTGCAGAAGGCACTTACTCTAATTTGGCAATTATTACCCATTCAAGTGCTGAAATGGTTATCGATTTTATACGCGTAATGCCGGGTGTTCCAAAAGCTAAAGTTAAAAGCAGAATTGTAATGACCCCACAGCATGCAAAACGTTTATTAAAAGCTCTTGCCGATAATATTAACAAGTATGAGAGTGTTCACGGCGTAATTACAGAAAATGAAGGTTTTGGTGGATTGCCAATGAATTTCAGTCCAACTGCAAAAGCATAAAATTGCAAGAGAAAGTATAAGCTTTCCCATAAGCACATTTCATAAACTTGGAGCAGCAACAACCATTTATTTCGATTGTGAGCCCTGTTTATAACGGGGAATTACTAATACAATTGTTAGTGGACAGGTTAATATTGGTATTAAGCCCGCTTACTGAGAGCTATGAAATTATATTAGTAGATGACGGTAGTAATGATAATTCGGTAGCGATTTTAAAAAGTTTGAGTAAATTGGATAATCGTTTAAAAGCAATAATACTCACAAAAAATCATGGTCAGCATGTAGCTATTAAAGCGGGATTGGATAATTGCAGAGGTGAGTGGATTGTGGTAATGGATTGTGACTTACAAGATGAACCTGAAGCTATTCACAATCTTTTTATTACTGCAACAAGTGGATACGATGCAGTTTTTGCACATCGAAAGAAAAAGTATGATGCTTGGCATGAAAAAATGTATTCCGAACTTTTTTATGGTTTGTTGGGATTAATTACATTTAAAAAATTTTCCGGTTCAACAGCAAATTTCGGAATATATAGCAGGCAAGCAATTAATAAAGTTGTTGGAGATACATACAATCACTTTTTTTTCCCGCTTGCAATCCGTAAACACGTGAAAAGGTTTGTTACAATTGACGTTGAGCATGCGCCGCGAGCTGCAGGTGAAACAGGGTACACATTTTTGAAAGCATTTAAATTGGCGTTTAAAATTATAATAGGTAATACAATTGCACCCATGTTTAGTAAAAAAGTGAAAGTGCTTTATTCTGTTAAAGAAACTACAAATAATAATGATACCTTTTAATAAACCATATACTACAGGCAAAGAAGTGGGCTACATTGCAGATGCCATTAGTAGAGGTAAACTTTCAGGTAATGGATATTATACAGCAGCTTGTCAGCAATTTTTTGAACAGACATTTGGATTTAATAAGGTATTGCTAACTTCATCTTGCACCGATGCTTTGGAAATGTGTGCATTGTTGTTGGATATAAAGCAAGGAGATGAAATTATAATGCCTTCGTATACATTTGTATCAACTGCAAATGCATTCGCGCTGCGCGGTGCTGAAATTGTTTTTGCCGATGTATGTAACGATGTACCAAATCTAGATGTACCAAATTTGGCATCATTAATAACTGAAAAAACAAAGGCAATTGTTGTTACTCATTATGGTGGCATGGCTACAGATATGGATGCAGTTTTAGCATTAGCAATTGAACATGGCATTTTTGTAGTAGAAGATGCTGCACAATGTATTGGAGCAACATATAAAAATTTACCATTAGGCAGCATTGGCCATTTAGCTGCGTTTTCATTTCATGAAACAAAAAACATACATGCCGGCGAAGGAGGTATGCTGGTAATAAATGATAAGCGTTTTGAAAGCAGAGCCGAAGTTATTTGGGAAAAGGGCACTAACCGATCAGCTTTTTTCAAAGGAGAAGTAGATAGTTACAATTGGATAGATATTGGATCAAGTTTTTTACCCTCTGAGATTATGGCAGCATTTTTATTTGCTCAAATTGAGGCTTTTGATAAAATTATGCATTTGCGGAAGGTTGCTTGGGATACTTATTTAAACCGGTTGGAATTGCTATTAGGAAATTGTTGGTTTAAGTTGCTGCCGTCACCAGATTTGGGTACACACAATAACCATGTTTTTGCATTAATTTGCAGTAATAAAGCCGAACGTGATGCCTTAATGGCAAAACTTGGAGAAAATGGGTATATGGCAGTTTCGCATTACAGGTGTTTGCACGAGTCGCCTTATTATGTTAAAAGGCACGATGGCCGAAAACTTCCGAATAGCAAGGCTTTTGAAGAATGTTTGGTAAGGTTGCCACTATATCCGGAGTTGAGTAAAGATGTTATTGATGAAATATGCAGCGTCATTCGTTCGTTTTATAAAGTGTAAGTAAATGTGTCTGAATTATTATTTTTTAACTAAAATGCTCGGAATTTTGATTTTGTTAAAAAAAAGTATGATTTTCGTTGTTCCCTTGTCATTGACCCACATGCGAAGAAAGATATTAATAACGTGTTTTACGATTTGGATAGCTCTGTTCGGACTGTCGAAGGAGACATTTGCTCAACCTATTACCCTATCACGTGAATTTGGGGCTAACCTCGGGTTTTCTAGCTTTTTAGGGGATTTAGGTGGTTCCGATTTAGATGGCAGGCCTCTTTTTTGGGACATTGACCCTGCAGTTACTCGACCGGCTTTAGGGGTGGTATTTCGACAGGAAATAATTCCCCGCGCAGCATTTAGGTTTAATGGGTATTTTTCGATGCTTAAAGGCGATGATGCACTTACTGATAATGAATTCAGACATTACCGTAACCTTAATTTCAGAAGCCCGATAGCAGAGGTTTCGGGAATGGTAGAACTTAGCATGAATCGTTTTACCGGATTTAAGAAAAAGCGTTGGACGCCTTATATATATGCCGGAATTGGGGGTTTCTATTTTAATCCTCAAGCAAAATACAATGGCGAATGGGTTAATTTGCAGGCCATTGGTACAGAAGGTCAAGGGCTTCCTGAATACCCTGATAGAAAAAAATATGATAAGATTGCAATTTGCTTTCCTATTGGGGGAGGTTTTAGAGTGCTCACCTATAATAATTGGGTAATGGGTTTTGAAATGGCAGCCCGGTTTACAACTACAGATTATATTGACGATGTTAGTACATATTATCCGAATCCTGACTATTATTATTTGCATTACGACCTTGAACAGGCTGTAATGGCGGCAACGCTTTCTAACGCTTCAGATGGTACTCGACCTGACTTAATAAACCCGGAATGGGGAAGGGGCGATCCAACCAATAATGACACGTATATTTTTGGAGGCATGTTAACATTTACTTACCATATGGAATTCCAACGCAAAGTGAATACCATCAGATGTTACTTTGACGGAGATAACAAATAGATTTAACTTAATAAATTAGAATCCACCTTCTAATGCATCGTCAGGCTCGGTGTTCCAAATTTTCCATGCATATTCAGCTTGCATTTCGAGCATTTCCAATCCGTTTTTAGTTATGGCACCTTGTTGGGCTCCTTTTTGAAGAAATAAGGTTTGACCCGGGTTATAAATGAGATCGTATAATATGTGATTTCCGGTTAAAAAAGTATAGGGGATTTCGGGAGCAAGATTGGTGTCGGGAAACATTCCGATTGGTGTGCAATTAATTATTATAGTATGTTGCTCAATTATTTCTTTAGTTAAATCGCCATAGGTTATTGTTTCACTTGAAGCCCTACGTGAAACTAATTTTGGTTGAATTCCCAATTCTTTCAAAGCGAAAACAACTGCTTTAGAAGCACCGCCGGTTCCTAATACCAATGCATGTTGATGTGGTTTTTTTAACAACGGTTTCAACGAATCTCTAAATGCCATATAGTCGGTATTATATCCAACTCGTTGTATCTCATCAATTTTTATGCAATTTATGGCACCAATTTTTTGAGCAACATCATCTAAATCATCTAAATATTCAATTACTGATTCTTTATAAGGAATAGTAACATTTAATCCTTTTAAATCTTTGTTAACTTCAAAGAGCAACCGAATATCTTCAATGTTTTCTAACGGGAAAAGTTCGTATAGACAATCTTCAATTTCTTCACGTTCAAATTTATCTGAAAAATATTTTTCGGAAAAAGAATGTGATAATGGAAAGCCAACTAATCCGTAATGTTTCATGATTGTGAGGTATTGGATTTTGCAAATCTAGCCTTAATCAATTCAACAAATATAGGAATAACTGAAATGAAAATGATAGCCAAAACAACAATTTCAAAATTGTCTTTAACAAATTGATTTTGGCCCAAAGCAAATCCCAGAATGGTTATTGAAGGAATCCAAAGCAAAGCGCCAACAATGTTATAAGTGATAAATTTCTTGTAAGTCATTGTGCCTAAGCCTGCCACAAATGGAGCTATAGTTCTAACAATTGGCACAAAGCGCGCTAAAATAATAGTTTTGGAGCCGTGTTTTTCGTAAAATTTATGCGTTTTAGCGAGGTGTTCCGGTTTTAAAATTTGTTTACCTCTGAATTTTAATTTGAGTGCACGCTCACCAAAATATTTCCCGATAAAATAATTTGATGTATCACCTAAAATGGCGGCAACAAGTAAAAGTGGAATAAGTATGAAAATATTTAATGAACCTAATGCACAAAATGTTCCGGCAGCAAAAAGCAATGAATCACCCGGAAGCCAAGGCCATATAACTATACCTGTTTCAACAAAAATAATTAAAAACAGAATTACATAAATCCAATTCTGATAAGTTGTAATCCACTCAGCCAGATATTGATCCAAATGTAAAAAGGTATCAATAAAAGAATGTATCAAATCCATAGGTTATGCAATTATTTCAAAAAATGATGAAAAGTATCACCGCGTAAACCTAAACGAAGTGTCTCCAATGGAATTACTTCATTAGGTGCGATATTACCCAAATTCACATTTGTGCCTAACAGTTTAATAAAATAAACTTGTTGTGCTTTTAGCGGCGCTTCCCAGATAATCTTTTCTTGAGGAATTTGGGTTAAAATTTCATCAATTAAATCGCTGCGCACTTCACCTTTGCTATGGTAAATTCCAACAGTTCCGCTTTCGCGAGCTTCAGCAATTACTTTATAACTGCCGGCTTGAATTTCTTTTTGCATAAGCTCAATCCATAAGTAAGGAGCAAGCATTTTATTTTCATCTTTTGAGCCAACTTCACTTAAAACAGTAACATATTTGCTCAAAGTATTAATGTATTTGCATTTTTCATCGTGATCCATTTCAATTGAGCCATCGCTTACTTCTGCATATTCCATATTATAACGCTCTAATAAGCGCAAATAATCGTCAAACTGACCGCGGATATAAAATGCTTCAAACAAAGTTCCGCCGAAATAGCATGCAATGCCGGCATTTTTATAAACAGCTAGTTTCGATTCTAAGTTTGGCGTTACAAAGGCAGTTCCGAATCCCAATTTCAAAAGGTCGATATAAGGCTCAGAAACGGAAAGCATGTCCTCGGCTTCGCGAACGCTTAAACCTTTGTCCATCACCATTGTAAGTCCTTCTTTGCGTGGCTTGGTTTGGCGTTCAGGGATATTGCTTAAAGAAAAGTTCATCTATAGTAAAAATGGTTATGGGCGCAAAATTACGCAAAGGTTAGCAGAGTATGAAGTTTGAATGCAGGTATACACTTAATTTACACTTGTAAATCAGCGGTTTGCGTTCAATGCTAATGTTGAAATCAATTTGCGTTATACAGTCCAATTATTTTCTGAAACTCCTGTCGCATTGCTACATCTTTACATACCTCATACAAAATGGTATGTCTGGCGTAATCAACAGTGAGCGCATGTTCTAAAACCGACAACGATTCACGCATCTTTCCTGCGTAACACAAGGCAGCACTTTGCAGGTAAAAATACTCGGCAAAGTGTCCACTTCTAACTATTGCTTCATGAATTACAGGTAATGCATCTTCGTATTCACCTATGTCAAATAAGTAAATAATGTAATCTAACCAATAGCTTAAAATGTCAGGACGCGCATTTACCAGCATATTCAGGTGATGCACTACATCTTCATCTCTATCTAGCATTTTGTAAATACTAATAATTGTGCAGATGTAATCCTCGTTATTATCATCGAGCTTAAGTGCTTTTTTATAGTTTACCAATGCAGGCTCCAAACGGTCCTCGATACGGTATGTTTCGCCAATTCGGAAGTAGGCTTCATGTAAAAATGGGTCCTGACGAGCAGCTTTACGAAATTGAAAACGGGCCGATTTAAAGTTTTCTAACCTTTCGTAACATAATCCTATTCTAAAACTGTAATCTTCGTATCCGCCTGATTTTTCGTGGGCCATTTCAAACATGCTTATGGCTTTGTCGAACTGCTCCATCCTAAAATATACATCAGCCGCATCGCGGTATACAAGATCAAAATTTTCATCAATTGCCATCACAAATTCAAAGCTTTCGATGGCTTTTTCATATAAACTCAATCCCATGTAAGCCCTACCCAGATTGAACCAAGCTAACCAAGCATAAGGCTCTTTTTCGATTATTTCAGTATGTAGCGTAACACTTTCAGCATACTTATCAGTCATATCTACAATGTGCGACATTTTATACAATGCATCTTCGCTGGAAGGGTTGATGGTTAAGGCTTTAGCCAAACAATCGAATGCCTTATCAAAGTTTTCCTGAATTTCGTATATGTCGCTCAATTCAGCGTAAATGGCATCTTTATCTTCATTGTCGGCAATCTCTAAAGCTTCAAAAAGTATTGCTTCGGCCTTTTCCGGCTGATTGGTTTCAATAAAAATGTCGGAACGAAGCAAGTAAATATCAATTTCGCGACTGTCGAATAAAAAGGCTTTATCGAGTAATTCCTGTGCTTCCTTATATTTTTTTCTGGCGACTAAAAATTCGGCCTTGCGCACCAGGAAGTCAGATGAGTAAGGGTTTTGGTTAATTGCATAGTCCGCCACAGCCTCTGCACGCTCGGGCAAATTGCGCATTTCGTAATACTCTAAAATACGTTCCAGGCTGTCTTCATCGAAAAAATGTTGCTCATTGCTTTGAAGGTACTTTTCAAATAACTCAATCAACTCACCCATTTCCGTTTGCTCTCTGTCGTTAAAATCCGGATCCATCATATAATGCAAATTTAGTTTTTACAAAATTAGTTTCCTTACTAATTAACTTTTCTGTAACTTTTTTGTGCTTTGTTACATTAATGTATCAATAGGCAGAACCTTTATCTTTACCCAAAATTTATACTATGCATAAGTCATTGGCAATAATTTTATCGTTAATAGTGCTCAATTTACATCAATCTGTAAATGCCCAGTCAACAGGTTATTGGCAACAAAATGTGGATTACGACATTTCGGTAGCCCTTGATGATGTGAATCACACCCTAACAGGCAGCATCAGCATGCAATACACCAATAATTCACCTGATGAACTAACCTTCATTTGGATGCATTTATGGCCAAACGCGTATAAAAATAACCAAACTGCATTTGCAAAGCAGAAAGTATTACAAGGCAGCACCGATTTTTATTTTGCAGATGATGATGAACGTGGCTATATCGATAATCTTGAATTTAGGGTTAACGGTACCGTAGTTCCCTTAACTTACGATGCTGAAAATCCGGATATTGCAAAAATTACTTTGTTTAAACCGATAGCCAGTGGCGAAACTGTAACAATTACAACACCTTTTCGCATACAAATACCAAAATGTTTTTCTCGCATGGGTCGTGTAGGGCAACAATATCAAATGACACAGTGGTATCCGAAACCTGCTGTTTATGATAAAAAAGGTTGGCATCCGATTCCTTATTTAGATCAAGGTGAATTTTACAGTGAATTTGGAAATTTTAAAGTAAGTATTACACTGCCGGAAAATTATGTAGTAGGTGCTAGTGGTGATTTAAAAACAGCATCTGAGTTTGATAAATTAAATGCATTAGCAGATGCAACTGCAGCAGCTACTTTATCTGACGAAAGTCTTGATTTTCCTCCATCATCAACAACAACTAAAACCTTGCAATATGAATTAAAAAATTCACATGATTTTGCTTGGTTTGCAGATAAGCGTTTTCATGTTATGCGCAGCTCAGTTGTGTTGCCTGAATCGGAACGAACTGTGCTCACTTACGTTTATTTTACGAATCAGCATAAAGACGAATGGAAAAAAGCATGCGATTATGTTAATCGTTCTGTATTATTTTATTCGGAACATGTTGGTGAATATCCATGGAATATTGCTCAAGCTGTTGATGGTACGCTTGAAGTTGAAAGTGCAGGAGGAATGGAATATCCAACCATTACTGTTTTAGGTGGCGATTATGATGCAGAATCGCTCGATAATGTTATTACACACGAGGTTGGCCACAATTGGTTTTATGGCATAATTGGCAGTAACGAACGCGAGCACCCGTGGATGGATGAGGGCATAAACTCATTCTATGAAAATAGATATATGGACACTTATTACGTTCGCGGCAATGCATTGGGGTTGCCAACTTTTCTGTTAAATAAAGTTGGTGTCGACACTTCATACGTTGATAATGTGCAATATCATATGCATCAAACTATGGCGCGTCAAAATAAAGCGCAAGCAATTAATTTACATTCAACTGATTATACCATGATTAATTATGGGCTTGGTGTTTATATGCAGAGTGCCTATATCATGAAATATCTGGAAGATAATTTAGGAACAGATGAGTTTGACAGACTCATGCGAAAATATTATAAAACCTATCAATTTAAACATGTATATCCGGAAGATATGAAAGCTTTATTTGAAACTGAAACCGGAGAAAATTTTGCTTGGTTTTTTGATATGATTATAAATGATGCGCGCGGTCCCGATTATAAAATAAGTAAGTTCCAAAAAGGGAAAACGGCTATGG
Source organism: Bacteroidota bacterium (assembly GCA_031372705.1). Taxonomy (GTDB): domain Bacteria; phylum Bacteroidota; class Bacteroidia; order Chitinophagales; family BACL12; genus UBA7236. Next base: position 13,901 of record JANMLV010000190.1, read on the forward strand.
CAGCTGATATTACAAATAAATCAACTATCCCGGCACCATTTTCTGTTTCCTTAATGCAGGGAGATAGCGTATTGCGCACCGATTGGTTTAGAGGATTTACAGGAAGCCAAACTATTTATTTTAATTATAAACCGGAATGGAATGTTACGCAATTGAAAATTGATGCACAAACTAAAATGCCTGAATCGGAACGCGAAAATAATACGTTAAAAACTAAAGGGTTATTTAAAACAATTGAGCCATTGCAATTAAAATTTATTGGCTTAAGCGTTGATAATCCTGATAAAACAACATTAACAATATCTCCAATTTTAGGATGGAATGAGAATAATAAATTTATGTTGGGTTTAGGATTGTGGAATTCAGCTATGCCAACACCTGCCATTGATTTTGTTGCTGCGCCGATGTTTGCATTCGGAACAAGTGAATTAGTTGGGCAGGGAAGTTTAGGATATAATTTATATCCGAAAAAAGGCTTTATAAATAGGTTGCGTATTTCTGAAAGTATTAGCAGTTATAGTTATAGAACATCCGAGGTAATAACTCCATCGGAAAACACAACAATATTTCCTCAATATTTAAAATTGCAATCAAAAGCAGAAATTGATTTTCGCAAGGCTGTTTTTAGTAAAAAACTCAATCATAGTATTAGTTACCGCAATATTCTTATTAGAGAAAATGACACATTTTTTAATGTGAATGACAACGGTGATTTAGAAACTTATGCAAACGAATACATGGTCAACGAAATTGCTTATTATTTAAAAAGCCCTACTACTTTTTTTCCGCAATTCTTAACTGTAATTGGTGAAATAGGTTATAATTACACCAAATTATCTGCCACTTATAACACCAAAATTCATTATCCGGGAATGACTAAAGGTGTTGATATAAGATTGTTTGCAGGTGCCTTTTTAGGAAATGCCGGTGACGAAAAGCACAACTTTACCCTAGCCGGTAATAATGGTTATTACGATGATTTATATGATGAAATTTATTTAGGCAGAAATACTGCTGATAGAATGCTAGCCAACCAAATAAGCTTAAGTGATGGATTTTTCAAAGTGCCTGTTTATGATTACGGCTTAAATTCCGACAATATGCTTGCAGCAGGTAATTTTGAATTTGCTATTCCAAAAGTGCCATTAATTGCACTATTTGCTGATGTTGCCTATGTGGCCCCGGGTGTTGATGTAGAAAATTTAGAAGCATTTCAATATGATGCTGGTGTAATGATTCGATTGCCAAATAATATTTTCGCTATTTATTTCCCATTATTAATGAGTGATGATATATCAGAATCGTTTGACTCCGAAACATCATCATATAGTGATAAAATTTCATTTATGCTGAGTTTAAATGCGCTTAATATTTTTGAAATTATGAGGAAATTGGAGTTTTAATTGAAATTAAAAAGCTGCCGAATATGAAGATATTCGGCAGCTTTTTTGTTACATTATTTTTTACTGCTTGGCTGCGTATTTCCAATTTTTACCTTTCCCTTCCGCAATTAATTCAATAGCTGCAGATGTTCGCTTCATTTTGGTTGTATCTGTTTTGGCTTCTGTAATCCATTGTATGTATTCTTTTTGATGGGAAGGACTAAAATTATTCCAATTAATTTTTGCTTGCTTATTTTTATTAATAGCTTTTAACAGATCGTCGGGTGCTGTTAATTTTACAGCTTGAGTAACTTTACTTTTCGGGATTTTAATTCCCGCTTCATTTAATTTCATCCCTCCTTTAATCCATTTGGCTATGATTTTTTCATTTGGCATTTCACTTATTGATGTTATTTTACCTAAATGCCCCATAGCCGTTTCTGATTTAGCCATTTCAACTAATTTTTCATCAATAAGCGCTGCTTTAAAAAATCCAATTGCACAATGTTTTTTAAAGGCCGCCATATGGCACATCATTTGTCCTTTGTAATCGAAGTGCGGCATGCCCCATTTAATTTTTTCTTCCACTTCGGGACAAATTTCATGCATTAGGTTTCGGAAGTAAATTAGAATGGGTTTTGCAAAAGGTTGTGCATTTAAAATAATATGATCTATTTGTGGATTGCGTTTGCTCATTTTGGAAATTTGCGTTGCTAAAATATATTAATATTTGGGTTGCAGCAACTTTTTTCAATCGCCACCACCACATCCCCCACAACCGGAACAACCGCTATCACCACCACTGCCACTATCGTGATTGTGAGATGAACTGCATGTGCCACTACCGGCTGAACATCCGCTATTACCTTTCCCACCATTACTTTTTGTACTAATATAAATCATCAATCCTACAATAAGTATTAAAATTGCAATAAATCCAAAAGTCCCTGTATACTCAGATTGAATATTTAACAATCCGGCTATTAAAATAACGAAGAGTAACCCGGATGCAACCAGTGCTTTACTTGGCTTTTGAATAATCCAAAATTTTGAAACATTAATTCTTTGAAAGTCAATTTCACTAAACCGTTTGTCGGCATTTAACCAGATTTGTTTAGGTACATCTTGTTTAAATTTTTCTTGATATAATAAGAAGGTATGCGCGTATAAGTTTTTAAACTTTTCGCCTTCTTTGCTACCACCCTTAGTTGGATTATGGTGAATTTCGTTTTGTAATGTATTTGAACAGAAATTGTTCCAATACGATTTTGTATAAATCATATGCAAATGCCATGCTTGGTCAACTTGGTCGCTCGGTGTAATGGGTTTATCTGAAATACAACATAAAAAAATGAATTTTTTATATTCTTCAATTACCGCTTCCGTATAGTTGCTACTCCACCCATTTTCACGCGCTAATCGTTTAGCAAATGTTAAATAGGTATCCGAATCGTCGAACTGAAACGCCTTAATCCGATTCCATAATGCTAATTCATGTTGTGTCATCATATTTTCTAATTTTGATATAAAGTTCTGTCATATATGTTAATAAAATGTAAAATTGATAATAAATTAACATTAGATATTTTTTTTCTTAATTTAAGCTGAATAAACCCATCCTACAAGGCTTCAAAAACACCCTTAAAACGAACCTATCACCCATTTTTTAGGTTAAATCATCGTAACTTTGCACCTTAATTTTAATAATGGAAACTTTAACAAAACAACATTTAATTGAAGCCGAATTAGCGGCTTTAGGCATAAAATCAATGAATTCGGGCGTTAGCACGGGATTAAAATGGTTAAAAGGTGATGGAAATACGGTGGAAAGTTATTCGCCGGTTGATGGAGCTTTAATTGCTGCATGTTCGTCGGCTTCGAGAGATGAATATGAGCAAATTATTAAAACTGCTCAAACTGCTTTTGTGGAGTGGCGCACATGGCCAGCTCCAAAAAGGGGAGAAGTTGTTCGTCAAATTGGCGATAAATTGCGTGAAAACAAGCAAGCACTTGGTAAATTAGTGAGCTACGAAATGGGTAAAAGTTATCAGGAAGGATTAGGAGAGGTGCAGGAAATGATTGATATCTGCGATTTTGCAGTTGGGTTGTCGCGCCAATTATATGGTTTAACCATGCATAGCGAGCGCCCGTTACATAGAATGTATGAACAGTGGCATCCACTCGGGATTGTTGGGATCATCTCAGCGTTTAATTTCCCGGTGGCTGTTTGGAGTTGGAACGCGGCTTTAGCTTTTGTTTGTGGTGATGTTTGTATTTGGAAACCGAGTTCTAAAGTGCCAATGAGCGCAATAGCAACCCATAAGATTATTGCCGAAGTATTTAAAGCTAACAATGTACCTGAAGGTGTTTCAAGTTTAATGGTTTCACACAGTTCAATTGGCGAAGAATTAGCAAAAGATAAACGTGTGCCTTTGCTTTCTGTTACGGGAAGCACAAGAGTTGGTAAACGCGTTGGCGGAATTGTTGGTGAACGCCTTGGTCGTGTAATTCAGGAATTAGGTGGAAATAACGCTATAATTATTTCTGAAAATGCCAATATGGATATTGCCATTCGCGCAGCCATTTTTGGAGCTGTGGGAACTGCCGGTCAGCGCTGCACTACAACCCGCAGATTAATTATTCATGAGAAAGTTTACGATGATGTAATTGCGCGTTTAAAGAAAACATATGCTCAATTGCGCATAGGTAATCCACTAGATGAAAATAATCATGTTGGACCGCTGATTGATGTGAAAGCAGTTGAAGATTATAATAATGCAATAACTAAAGCAATTGCAGAAGGTGGTAAAGTTTTGGTTGAAGGCGGTGTATGCACAGGTGAAGGTTATGAGAGCGGATGTTATGTAAAACCATGTATTATTGAAGCAGATAATAGTTTCGAAATTGTGCAGCATGAAACTTTTGCGCCAATTTTATATGTAATGAAATACAGTACAATACAGGAAGCTGTAGAAAAGCATAACGACGTACCACAAGGATTGTCATCTGCAATTATGTCAAATAATTTATTGGAAACAGAATATTTCTTGTCACAAGCCGGCAGCGATTGCGGTATTGCTAACGTTAATATTGGTACAAGTGGTGCTGAAATTGGCGGTGCATTTGGTGGCGAAAAAGAAACAGGCGGTGGTCGCGAAAGCGGTTCAGATGCTTGGAAAGCGTATATGCGCAGACAAACAAACACAATTAATTATTCCACAAGTTTGCCATTAGCACAAGGTATTAAGTTCGATATATAAATGTTGCATTAACTGAATGCATTTAATAAAATTAAAACAGTGTTGCTCATTTAAATTTTTAGATGACAACACTGTTTTGTATTTTTAATGAAGGATAGATAAATTTAAAAGCCATTTTGAAACCACTCATCAAATTTCGCATTGAATCAGCATTGATTGCCGAATACACTTGGACATTACAGGTGTTTGGCAAGTATATCGGTTTTGATGTAGAAGTGGTAACTGAAGGTCAAGATGTATACGTTGCAGAGCATGGACTGGGAGATATACAAGTTTCGCATTTTTTTAGAAACACCTATGCTAGTGGCGACAAGCAGTATCATGCATTTTTTAGAAAGGAGCCCTTGCATTTTACTGCTTCTAATAAACCTGATTATTTAAGCACTTGTTTTTATTTATTAAGTTATCTGCAAGAATATGCCGATTATTTTCCCGATAAATACAATCGGTTTCCATTTGAAATAAGTTTGCAAAATAAATACAATATCCATCATCAAAACATTGTAGCTGAATACTTTGATGCTTTATATAATAGCACACCTAAGCTGAAGCAATTAGTAAATCAGCAAGTAAATAAATCAGTTTTCTTTCTTTCTCATGATATAGATTCTATCTACGGCGCCTTTGGAGATAATTACAAGTACCTATTGCGCAATTTTAAAATTGGTGATTTATTGCAATTAATGTTCAACCATTACATCAGAACCCCTGATTATTTGTTGTTGAACAAAATTATGGATATTGAAGATGCGTTTGATGTGCAATCAACTTTTTTTTGGTTGGTTAATCAAGGAAAAGGAACGCGCACAATTAGCAATGCAGACTACGATTTTAATAATAAGAAAGTGCAAGGTGCATTCCATAATATCTCGGAACGCGGTTGGCAAAATGGTTTACATAAAAGCGCCGGAAAGGATACTTACATCAGTGAATTGTTAAAACTAAAACCAACATCACCTGTAATTAATAGAAATCATTACCTGGTAACAGAGCTTCCCCATACATTCGATGCCATTGAGCACGCTGACATTGCTATTGATGCAACAATGGGATTTCCCGATGAACCGGGATTTAGAAATAGTTATGGATTACCGATACGACCATTTAATTTTCATACCAAAACTGCATATAACTTTTTGGAAGTGCCCTTAAATATCATGGATACTTCGCTTAAATTTTATAAAAAAGAAGATGCTAAAACAGCAACGAGTTCTATTTTATCATTTCTAGAGAGCAATAAAACCAATGCGCTTATCTCAGTATTGTGGCATAATAATTATTTCTTCGATTATGCAGATAAAGGTTGGGTTGAAGCCTATAAAACTATCCTCCAGTTTATTAAAAATCATGAATTTGAGGTGTTAACGCCAACGGAAATACTAAAGCGTTATTAAACTATATTGAACGCAATAATTATCACTAATTCAATAATTGTTTATTATAGTAAACCTACTTCCAAGCTTTAACTATTAAACTTGTGCCGGTTTTGTGGCTTCCATTAACATCAAGCTGATTCAATATCAAGCATATTGGAAAAGTAATGATATAATATATCGGCAGTATAATAAAAAACAACTTCGAAACATTTAGCATTAATAAAGGGTATTTCATTGATAAGCGCCATGAAATTTTTCCGGGTGTGCCGTAAGCGAAATTCGCTTCCATTTTAGTAAATCCTGCCGTTTTTAGTTTTTCTTGTATGGCTTCAATATTGTAACCATCACGCACATGTTCTTCAATAAACGAAGCATCTTCATCCGCTTTAACATCAGAACCACCTTGGTCGGAAGGCGTTGAAATTAACAACATGCCGCCCGGTTTTAGCGATGCATTAAAGTTTTTAAATACCTCAACATCCTCCAAAATATGTTCCATAACATCAACGCAAACTATTAAATCGAAATGGTTGTTTACCGTAAATTTTGTAAGGTCGGCTACTTTAAAGTGAATATTATTTCTGCCAATTTGTTTAAAAAATTTATTGCAATCTGCAATTTGTTCCTCTTTTACATCAACACCTAAAAACTTCCATTTTTTGCTCAATGAACTTAGGTAGTATGAGTATTGGCCAAAGCCCGAACCGGCATCCAATATGTGATGTTCTGCTTCGGTTTTGCCTGCCGACCATTGTTTTAATGCTTTATGAATATGCCATGACCTTAATAATAAAAGGTCAAGCATTTTATAAAATAGTTTTCTTAAAAATGGAGACTTATTAAAAACGTTTCCTAATGTTCTTTTTACCGGATCGTACTGCATGAATTACGCTTTGTTGTCGGTTACAGTTGTTTTATTATTTGATTTATAGGCAAAGAAAAATCCAATTGCAACAAGTATTAAAATTAATGAAGATGCCGCAGTAGATATTTTTTTACCGGTATAAAATGAATTCGGTTCGAATTTAAAAACGATTTCATGTTCTCCTTTTGGAATCCAAAGTCCGCGCAATAAATAATTTGCTCTAAAATGGTCAACATATTTACCATCAATGTAAGCTTTCCAATCTTGATTGCCACGGTACCAAACTTCAGAAAAAACAGCCGGCGCATCAGTCATGCTATTTGATGTATAAGATATTTCATCCAGGCCATATTGTTTTAGCTTAATACTTCTTGTTGAATCAGATGCCGCAACTAATGCCGGTAATTGCTGTTTAAATTCCTGGTGAACAATAGCAGTTGCTTTTGGATTGAAATTAGCCAGTGCTTCGTATTCTGCATCATTATCTGCAGCAATTATTATGCTGTCAACAAACCATGCATTCCCCAAGGCCATTGGATTGCGGTCGACAGATAATTGACCGTTGCGTGCACCGGTTACATATTTTGCATTCAACATGCTAATAACCTGAATGTTGCCTTTGCTTAAATATCCATCTATTACATCTTGATAACGTTGCAATTTCGCTCCGTGATAACCACCAAGGCTTTTATATAAATATGAAGTGCTGCCATCTTTATCAAGGTCAGTCATCGTATTCATAACACGGAAATATGGGTCGTTGTCTTTAATTACCGGTGTAGATTGTCGGAAACGCTTGTCATAAAAATCAGCTTCAACGTAATTATCTTTACCTATATAATGCGAATCAACAATTAATAAATCTACCACTGGAAGAATACAAATAGCTGCTAAAGCAATATTTTTAGAAATGGTTTTGCGCATAAAAAGGAAAATCATTAATGCTGCTAATCCAATTAAAAATGTTGAAACAAATACATCATTTCTAATCATGGCAACACGCTCATCTTTTATTAATTCAAAATAAGCCATTGACTGAGGGTCTTTAACCTGCGCTAAATAAGCTTCTTCGTTAGGGCCGGTTAAATCAAAGATGCTACCCGACATTAAAAGAATTAAGCTCAATCCGGCAACAGTAATACCTGCCCATTTTAAACCGAATATTTTTTTAGTATTATCTAACTCATTCGAATTATTCAAATATCTATCAACAATATAATATCCTAATACAGGAATAGTTAAGCATAACATTGTCATTGCCATCGAAACAGTTCTGAACTTATTATACATTGGGAAATGGTCGAACATAAAATTGTTGAATGCCGGAAAGTTTTTCCCCCAGCCTAAAAACAACGATATTAAAGTGGCAGCTAAAATCCACCAACGTATTTTATTATTGCCAACAATTAATCCGAGTATAAATAAGAAACATAAAATTGCTCCAACGTAAATAGGCCCTGAAGTAAAAGGCATATCGCCCCAATATTTTCCGGCTTGACCTGAATATTTAAGTAACTCTTGCGTTTTTTGCGGGCTTTGTTGATTTAACGATTGAAGGTAGGTCATTAAAGGTCCTTCAATTGGTTCGCCTTCTTTTGTTTGTAAAAACGATTTCCCCGAACCGCCACCTGCAAAATTCGAATACATTATGCTAAACGATTCTGCTAATCCGGAACTCCAAGCAAATGCATAGTCGCGATTCAAGCCATCTTCTTGTTTAACAGCTTGATGCGTTAAATTTGAACCACCACGAATAGTTTCTTTACTGTATTCATAAGTAGTCCAGAGTTTTGAAGTATTTGCCGAAACGGAAAATAGAATGGTAACAATTATTATTCCTGCTACACTAAAAAAATGTTTGAGTTCTTTCGCTTTATAGGCATAAATTAATTCTGACACCATCCAACACAGAATTATTAAAAACATGTAATAAGTAATTTGCGGATGGTTTGCGGTTATCTGACAAGTCATGGCAAACAACGTTATTGCACTGCCAAGCCAATATTTCTTATTGACCAGATAATTTATACCGGTGAGCACTAAAGGCATTAAAGCAAGCGCATTTACTTTGGTATTATGTCCTGCTTCAATAAAGGTTATTAAATAAGTGCCTAATGCATAGCATAATGCACCTGATATGGAAAGGAAATAATTAATTTTAAAACTGCGCAGCAATAGAAAAAATGCTACCAGTGCAATAAACATATAATTTGCCGGGCGTGGTAAAAACATACCCAAATATTTATTTACCTGTTCAAAAGAATTGCCATTTTCAGGTAACATTACCTGATAAGTTGGCATTCCACTAAACATGCTATTGGTCCAAAGCGCGGCATCTCCGGTTTGGTCGTAGTGGTCAGTTGCCTCCTTACTTACACCAATAAAATTCATAATATCACTTTGCAGTAATATTTTGCCTTGCAAAAGCGGACTAAAGAAAAGTGCGCTGAAAATCATGAATATAGCAAGTGCAGCAACAAATGGTAATATTTTTTTTGCAACACTATTATTCTGAGAACCGTTGATTTTATCCATAGCAGGTAAAAATTTTGAAGTGCTAAAGTTAAGAACTTCGGCGTAAATGGGGCAATTTGTTATAATTTTAACCCAATATAACAAAGTGGTGAAAAAGGTAATCATAATTACATATTATTGGCCTCCGGCAGGCGGTGTAGCTGTGCAGCGTTGGGTAAAGATGGCTAAATACCTGCGTTCATGTGGTTGGGAGCCTATTATTTATACTGCTGAAAATGGCGAAACACCCGTTATAGATAATACCCTTGCCTCAGAAATACCTGCCGATTTAACTGTAATAAAACAACCAATTTGGGAGCCATACACCATTTATAAAAGTTTATTGGGCTATAAAAAAGGTGAAAACATCAATGCTGCCTTTTTACAGGAGAAGAAAAAGCAAGGTTTTTTTCAAAATATGTCAATTTGGGTAAGAGGCAATTTCTTTATTCCCGATGCGCGTAAATTTTGGATTAAACCTTCTATTCGCTACTTGACCAATTACTTAACCAACAATCCCGTTGATGCCATCATTTCTACGGGTCCTCCCCACAGTATGCATCTTATTGCGCAAGGAATAAAAGATAGCTTGCACATACCATGGATAGCAGATTTCAGAGATCCATGGACTAAAATAGATTATTACACTGATTTGAAATTAACTTCCTGGGCCGACAACAAGCATCGTGAATTAGAGCGTAAAGTTTTAATTGAGGCTGATAAAGTTGTAACAGTAAGCGCACATTGGGCTGCCGATTTTAATGCCATCAATAACAATAATACTTTGGTTGTTACTAATGGTTACGATGAAACAGATTTCGCCTTTGCGGATGATGCTTTATTTCCTGGATTTGCATTGCACCATGTTGGCATGATTAACAAGGCACGCAATCCGGAATTATTGTGGAAAGCGCTCGCAGAACTTTGTGCTGAAAACGAACAATTTAATGCCGATTTACAAATTCATTTTACCGGAAAAACCGATCATCTTGTTTTGGATGATATTGATAAATATGGATTATTTGATAAACTAACACAGCATGGACAAGTTAATCATAAAGCCGCTGTTCGTGCCATGCAAAATTCAACAGTATTACTATTGTTATTAAATGATACACAAGATATAATGGGTCGAATACCTGCAAAATTATTTGAATATTTCGCAGCAAAAAGACCTGTATTAGCAGTGGGAAATGTAGATGGTGACGCAGCAGTAATTATTAAAGAAACTGGAGCCGGTGTAGTTACCAATTTTAACGATTTAGCAGCCATTAAGGCAACAGTTTTAAGTTTGTACTCAGATTTTAAAAATGGCACATTAGGTGTTAATACAGCAGGAATTGAAAAATATGCACGTAAAAATATTGCTGCACAATATGCAGAAATACTAAATAGTGTTACTGATAATTGAAATATTAAAAATAATTAAACAGTAAATTATAAATGCGTTGAGTTTTTTCTGATTAGCGCAATTTATCTAATATCTGAAATATGCGCGCAGTGGCTTTTCCATCCCACATTGGCGGAATTTCACCTTCTTTATATTCATGTTTTTCTATACTTGTAATTATATCCTGTATTGCAGCTATATCAGGCGATACAAGCGTATTTGTTCCAATGTTTATTGTAGATGGTCGTTCTGTGTTTGGGCGGATGGTAATACAAGGTTTCTTGCGATAAGTTGCTTCTTCTTGAATGCCGCCGCTATCGGTAATAATATATTTACACGTTGCAATTAATTGCTGAAAAGCAAAATAATCTAATGGTTCGGTGATGATAATATTTTTATTATTTGATAATAAATTATCCAAACCAAATTCAGTTAGTTGTTTTTTTGTACGAGGATGAATTGGAAATACAATTGTTGTTTTTTCGGCAATCCAAAGCATTAATTCTACAATCTTTTTTAACGCATCAATCGTATCAACATTTGATGGCCGATGAATGGTAGCTAAAATAAATGTGCGCGGTGTAATTTGCAATTGATCGAGAATTGGATTAGATGATATTTTTTCATCAAAGGCAACCAAAGTATCAATCATGGTATTGCCAACAAAATGTAATTGGTTTTCTTTTTTCCCCTCTTCAATTAAATTATCGTAACCACTTTGTTCGGTAATGAAAAAATAATCGGCAAGGTTGTCCGTTACAATTCTATTTATTTCCTCCGGCATCGATTGGTCGAAACTGCGCAACCCGCTTTCGATATGTGCAATCGGTATATTTAATATTTGACCTGTTTCTGCTGCTGCACGTGTTGAATTTACATCTCCAACTACTAGTAATAAATCGGGTTTGAAGGTATTATTTATAAGGTGGTTCAGCCTGGCTTTAATGGTATTCAACTGCAACTCAGGACTAGATGAACGAATGTCGAGGAAGTAGTCGGGCGTTATACCGAATTGGCGAAAAAACACTTCCGATAAGTTTTCATCGTAGTGTTGACCGGTATGCACAATACGTAAATCGAAGGCATATAATGCCGCATAGTGTTTGAATTGCACTATTTTAATGAAATTAGGTCTCGTGCCGACCACTAATAATAACTTACTCATTTCAGGATACGAACGTGCGTAAAGTTAAATCATTATATCTTAGCGCAATAAATTTGTAAATATTGGGTGTAAGCCTAATTTTGCTGCGTTAAAACAAATACATGGCTGAAGAAAAGATTCTATTAATAGGTGCCAGCGGCCAAATTGGCGCTGAATTAACAATGCTTCTGCGGGCACAGCACGGAAATAGCAATGTAATTGCTGCAGATATTAAAATGGCTGAGGGCGAATTGCGCGAGTCAGGTCCTTTTGAAGTATTAAATGTGCTCGAAAGGCAGGCTATTGCCGATTTAGCTGATAAGTATAAACTTACCCAGATTTATAACATGGCAGCTATGTTGTCGGCTACCGGCGAAAAATTTCCTCAAAAAGCATGGCAATTAAACATGGATGGCCTCATTAATACATTGGAAGTTGCACGCGAAAAAGGTATTAAGCGCATGTATTGGCCTAGTTCAATAGCCGCTTTTGGACCCACCACACCAAAAGTAGATACACCACAAATTACAGTAATGGAGCCAAATACTATTTATGGTATTAGTAAGCAAGCCGGAGAAAGATGGTGCGAATGGTATTTTTTAAAATATGGTCTCGATGTGCGCAGTTTAAGGTATCCCGGAATTATTAGTTATAAAACCGAACCCGGTGGAGGAACTACCGATTATGCAGTTGATATTTATTTCAAGGCTAAACAAACCGGAAAGTATACCTGTTACATTGAAGAAAATACATTGTTACCAATGATGTACATGCCCGATGCTATTCGTGCAACAGTCCAATTAATGGATGCGCCCGCAGAAAATATTAAAGTACGTTCATCATATAATTTAGCGGCAATGACATTTTCACCTAAAATGGTAGGTGCAGCAATAAAAAAACATATTCCTGATTTTGAATTAACGTATGATGTTGATTTTCGTCAGAAAATAGCAGAAACATGGCCGGGAAGTATTGACGATAGTTGTGCACGTGCCGAATGGGGATGGAACCATGAATACGATTTAGATAAAATGACAACAGATATGTTGGAAAATATTTAATTTTAATACCGATTTTAATTTTTAATAAATACAGCGCATAATCAAATGAAAAAAATTGCAGTAATGACTTCCGGTGGCGATTCACCGGGGATGAATGCATGTGTAAGAGCAGTTGTTAGAACGGGCATTTATCACGGCTTGGAGGTTTATGGTATCAGAAGAGGATACGAAGGAATGATTGATGGAGATTTCTATAAAATGGAATCTCATGATGTAAGTAATATTATTCAACGCGGAGGAACTATCCTTAAAACAGCACGTTCGATGCGTTTTATGGAACTCGAAGGAAGGCAACGTGCATACGACAATCTTAAGTCTCATGGCATTGAAGGGTTCGTGGCTATTGGCGGTGATGGAACATTTAGGGGTGCAACCGTTTTTGAAAAAGAATTTGGCATTACCTGTGTTGGTGTTGCCGGCACAATCGATAACGATTTATTTGGAACAGATTATACATTAGGTTTTGATACTGCAATTAATACCGCAATTGATTGTATCGATAAAATTAGAGATACCGCTATCTCTCACAACCGATTGTTTTTTGTAGAAGTAATGGGCCGAGATGCAGGATTTATTGCATTGTCGTGCGGAATTGCCGGTGGTGCAGAAGCTATCGTTATTCCTGAAACTGAAACCAATATCGAAAATTTAATCAGCATTTTGCAAAATGGATGGCAACATCAAAAATCATCTGCCATTGTAATTGTTGCCGAAGGCGATGAGCGTGGCGGTGCATTTGAAATTGCGAAATTGGTGAAAGAAAAATTCGATTATTACGATACACGCGTTTCAGTATTAGGTCATATTCAACGAGGCGGAAATCCAACAGTTAGAGACAGGATTTTAGGCAGTAGATTGGGTATGGCAGCCGTAGAAGCATTAGTTGATGGCAAGAAAAATGTAATGGCCGGTTTAATAAATGATGAACTTGCATTTACACCATTTGCAAACGCAACGAAGCATCACATGGATATTAATAAACAAATGTTGAAACTGGTGGAGATATTGGCGTTGTAAATGCGTGCTTTTATTTCCTTTGTCGCATTACTTCATATAAAATCATTCCCGCTGCAACCGATACATTAAATGAATCGAAATTATTGCGCAAAGGAATTTTTACTGTTGAAGTAATATATTTTCGTGAGATATAGCTAATACCTTCATCTTCACTACCCATAATTATTGCAGTTGGAATAGCCAGGTCGGTATCGTAAATAAATTTTGCGGCATTGGCATCGGCTCCAATAATTTGCAACCCATTTAGTTGAAGGTATTTTAATACCGCTTCATAATTTTTTTCGCGACAAACCGGAATTTGTTGTAACGCACCGGCACTCGTTTTAATTGCGTCGCTATTTACCGGAGCAGCACTGCTTGCAGGAATAACAATTGCATGCACACCACTTGCCCATGCTGTTCTGGCTATTGCACCAAAATTGCGCACATCGGTTATGCCATCTAATATTAAAATTAACGGTGTTTCGCCTTTCTCAATTACAAAGGGTAAAACATCTTCAATACTTTGAAAGGTTATTGCAGCAGTAAAGGCAATCACTCCTTGGTGATTGCCTCCTGTTAATGCATTTAATTTTTCAACCGGAACATATTGCAGCGGAATTACTTTCTCAGCTGCTTTTTGTTTTATCATCGGTATAATATCTCCCGATGCTGATTGTTGTAGTAAAATTTTATCTACCGTTTTATCACTATTTAATAATTCGGCAACGGGTTGTCTACCGAATACCAAATTATCAAATTTTTTGCGTGCCTTCTTATTATCGTGGTCTCTCATTAGGTGCTAATATTCCGTATTTCATCCTCAATGTTTCCCATTGCTGATCTAACTTTTCTGCAAATTCTGCATCACCACATTTTCTCGAAAGGTCAACAGCATAATATACCCACATTTCAGCACGCATTTTATCCTGGTCAAACATCGATGCCGTAAATGAATTATTTTGCGTCATGCGATAATAATATTCTAATTCAGGTAAAAGACGAGGCTCCATAGTTTTAATAATATTCATTGCCTTTTCGTTTTCGCCAAGCTGCTGATATAATTGTGCAACATTTATCATGTTGTAATCATATGGCACACTCGAGTCAGGAAACAGTTGAATCATTAAATCTAATGTGGTAATCATTTGTGCTTTTTTTGCAGCACTTTCTTTCATCAATTGCTGACCAACTTCATTGTATTCTTTGTTAACGGTATCGGTCATCATTTGACGCGCTTGTGCTTCTAAATAGGCACGTTCAGCATCTAAGCTTTTTGCCAACTCAAAATAGTTGAGATATTTGGTTGTTAATATAGAACCCATTCCGCTCGGGTCGATATACATTTTACCACCTTTTTCTACGCCACCATAAGTGAACATATCTTTTTGGGTAACAATTAAATCATACTGAATATCGGTATTCATGTTTTTACGATATCCATCCATTACCGATTTTTCATTTTCCATTTCAACAGGCATTAATTGATACACCATATTGCGCTGCATCAAATATTTTTCCATGCCTAAATGTGAATCACCGGTAACACTTATGGCAAAACAAATTGGGCGTTCGTTGATATTATTTGCTACAATATCTAACGTCATCAAATCATTTTTTAATAATGTAGGTCGCTTCAAATTAAAGCTAAGTTCCTTTTTCATATCTTCAACCATCGATTCCGGCACAATACCATTTGCTTTCATTGCATCTGCATCAATGGTTATTTTCAATTTTTGTGTTGGCGTATAGCTGAAATAATCTTCTAAACCTTCGTTGTAAATTTGATATTTAGGATCATCCTGACCAATAAATTTAAGTACATCGCTTAATTCCATCACCTGGTTTTTAAACTTACTCTTGTCGTTAGATACAACTTGATTGCGTTTATCACCAAGAATTTTATCCTCCGACAACGTTAGTTTAATAGGTGAACTATTGTTTGTTGCATGACGCAATTGATTAATATACCAATCAACGCCCAATAAACTTAAGTTGATAATTTTAACATCTAATCTAATACCTTCAACTTCTTGCGCATACCATAATGGGTAGGTGTCGTTATCGCCTTGTGTAAACAAGATTGCATTTGGCGGACAAGATTCCAAATAGTTTCTTGCAATGTCGCGTGCGAAAGTTCTGCCGGACCTGTCGTGGTCGTCCCAACCTTGCTGAGCCATTAAAATTGGTGCCGGAATACAAATTAAAAATGCAATTAAAGCCAGTGCGAATTCTTTTTTCATCGATTTATAAATCACTGAACCAATAAATCCTGCCACAAGCATAACAGCTAAACTATATCCTAATACCATGATAAATGTTGGGAATGAATACATGGTTAATCCGGTAAAGAACATTGCCAATAAAATTAATGAACCAAACAGCACGTATTCTTGCAATACCTTTTTGTTGAAATTACGCGCCATGTCAATAATAGCGCCTATGCCAAATCCAATCCATATTGCATAAGCGAAGAATGCGCCCACTTGAGCGTAATCTCGCTCACGCGGTTCAGTAGGAGGTTGGTTCATATTAATGATGTTCATTAATCCCATAAATAAAAATAGGGTTAACACAACAGCAAATCCTTTTTTATCTTTTCGAAGCTGATAAACCATACCCATAATACCTAAAATAAATGGCAGCATGTAATAAGTATTATGCGCCACTAAATCTTTTAACGATGGCGGTACATTTTCAAGCTGTTCATTTTTTGATTTATCAATAGCTTCAATTCCGGTAATCCAGTTTCCATCTTTATAGCCATCGTAAAAATTACCTAGGTTATCGTTTTGTCGACCTGAAAAATTCCACATAAAATATACCAAAACATATGACCTAATTGGTAATTGAATAAGAAATTCATGTTGTCACCTACCGTTGGTACATATGATTCTTCTGTACCTTCAGGCACATTAACAAAGTCATAATATAAACCGGCATGTCTATCCTCGAGCGAACCCATACGCGGGAATAATACTTTTTTATTTCTCGCTTGCACACGCAATATTTCAGGATTAGCACCTGCTTGATTTAAATATTCTGCAGGAATATCATAAACAGGTTCAAACTCGTGCGATACTATTTGATATTCTTTATTGTCACCAACAACGCCCCATTTCGCTTTACCTTTTTCATATTCAACTGGTTGAGCAGTCCAATACGGGCCATAAAACAATGCGCGACTTCCGTATTGCTCGCGTTTTAAATAAGATAAGAAAGAGTGCACATCATTAATACCGTTCATATTAATTACTGGCTCAGCTTTAGCGCGAATTAAAACCATAGCATACGATGTTAATCCAATCATCAACATACCAAACGACATCACAGTGATATACATCGCACGTTTATTATGCATGATGGCATATCGAACACCATAAATTAATGCACCTACAATTATCAAACTGTAGAAAATAATTCCGGAACCAAAAGGCATGCCTAAACCATTTACAAATAAGCGGTCGAAACCTGCGCCTAAAGCAATCATTTTATCGAGAATACCGTATAGCACAAAAGCTACTAAAGCAGTTCCAATTAACAAAGTATAAATTAATCCTTTGCGACTATAAGTGTAATTTTTAAAATAATAAATAAGGGCAATTGCAGGAATTACAAGTAATGCCAATAAATGGACACCAATAGATAATCCCATCATTAACGCCATAAATAAAATCCATCTGTCGGAATTAGGGTCATCGGCATGTGCCTCCCATTTCACGATAGTCCAGAAAATTAGTATGAAGAAAAATGTTGCTAAAGCATATACTTCCGATTCTACTGCTGAGAACCAAATACTATCCATAAACAAGAAACACGCAGCACCAATTATACCTCCAAACATGATAGTTGCAATTTGTGTTCTGTCGGGATTTGCTTCATTACCTGAAACCATTTTACGCATCATACGCGTAATAATCCAAAACACAAATAAAGCGCCGAATGCTGTTGAAAGTGCTGAGAAGAAATTCGTCATTAAAGGCACTTGCTCCGGGCCTGATGCAAAAAGAGTGAAAATTCTACCCACCATTAAGAAAATCGGTGCTCCTGGTGGATGCACTACTTGCAGTTTGTACGTTGCGGCAATAAATTCTCCACAATCCCAAAAACTTGCCGTTGCCTCCATTGTCAGGGTATAAACAATAAGCGCAATTGCAAACACGATCCATCCTGTAATGTTGTTGATTCTGCTGAAACTATTCATTCCTTTTGAGTTATTTGGCGTAAAGATAAATAATGCCATTGAAGGTTCTTCGCCATGCAGTGTTATTATTTGTGAAATGTTAAATAAGGGTAACATTCGTTATCTATTATTAACAATTTATTAAGTATGTTCGCTCCTGCAAACTATTATGGGACTAAACGTTTGGTTGATTTTAGGTGGGGTTGGTATCTTCCTTTTTGGAATAATGCTTTTAGAGCAGGCATTGCAACGATTAATGAGCCGAAGATTCAAGCTTTTTTTGAAGCGGCAAACGGCAGGTACATTTAGAGCAATATTTAGTGGAACCATTGTTACAGCTGCGTTACAGAGTAGTTCGGTTGTCAATTTTATGGTTTTGGCATTTGTGAGTTCGGGGGTTATTACACTTCGAAATGCGCTTGCCGTTATTATGGGCACCAACCTCGGAACTACCCTAAACAGTTGGATAGTGGCTACGTTGGGCTTTAAACTCGACATAGAGGCATTTGCATACCCTGTTGCCGGTTTGGCGGGAATGGCACTCTTCATTTTTAAAGAAAAGAACCGTTTTGAGGCACTTTTTAAGTTTTTAAT
>JANMLV010000214.1:0-2235 GCA_031372705.1 Bacteroidota bacterium
CAGGTCATCATGTTTCCCTTTTAGCAAGGAATGAACGTTTAAAAGAACTTGAATTTCATGGTTTGTTACTTTCAGAAAATGGAAAGCAAACAATTAAATCGAATGTTACGGTTATTTCTGAACTAAAAAAAGATGACCTCTATGATTATATTTTCGTGACTTTAAGGAAAGGCCAAGTAAGAGATGCTTTACATATTTTAACACAAAATCAATCAAAAAACTTTGTGTTTATGGTTAATACTGCAAGTGGTTATGCTGATTGGATTGATGAAATGGGTATTGAAAGAGTAATCCCTGCATTTCCTGGTGCAGGTGGAAAAATTGAAAATGGAATTGTTTATTATTCTTTAACATCAAAATTTATTCAACCAACAACGCTTGGAGAAATTACTGGAAAACCATCGCAACGAATGAATGAATTAGTCGAAATATTAAAGGGTGCAGGGTTTCCTACTTCAATTTCCAAAAAAATGGATAGTTGGCAAAAATCACACGTGGCAATGGTATGTCCGCTTGCTTATGGAATTTATTTTGATGGAGGCAATAATTATACTTTCTCAAAAAACAGACTGGCAATTATTCACACCAATAAAGCATTGAAAGAAACATTTAGTTTTTTAAAAAATGCTGGAATTGGCGTTGAGCCTGCCAAATTAAACCTATTTAGAGTAATGCCGCTCTGTATTTTAAATTTCATTATGCCTTTTGTGTTTAATACCAAATGGGCAGAAACGGTTATCTCAAATCATGCACTTGCAGCCCATGAAGAAATGGAAATGCTTTTTAATGATTTCATTTTATTAGCAGCAGATAAAGGTTTTAATTTAATAGAATTAAAAAAATTAAGTACATGAATTTTTATAGAAAAACCGCAGTAATTGTAGGCGTATTATTTATCGTAGGAACAATTGCTGGAATAATGAGTGCCATGATTACAAGTCCTTTTCTGCAATTACCCGATTATCTTGCAAGGGTTTCTGAAAATGAAACTCGAATGATTTTAGGGACATTTTTAATTTGGCTTATGGGCTTTTCGCTTGCATTTATTCCCTTAGTTATGTACCCGATTTTGAAGAAACAGAATCAAGTTTTAGCCATCGGCTATGTTATTTTTAGAGGAGCAATTGAAACTGTAACTTACATTGGAATAGGCATTTGTATGCTTTTGCTTTTACATCTAAGTGAGGCTTATAGCAAAGCAGACGTTCTACATTCATCCAATTTTCACAATTTAGGAACTCTTTTATTGAAGACCCGTGAAGCAATTTCATTGAGTACAATAGTTGTTTTTAGTTTTGGTACTTTGATGTTTTATTGGTTATTATTTCAATCAAAACTAATTCCACGTTGGTTATCCATTTGGGGACTTATTGCTATTGTACTGCATTTTGCAACGGGTTTATTGATGATATTTAAGTTACAATCAGAAACTTCTACTTTGAATACCATTATGAATTTTCCAATTTTTTCGCAAGAAATGGCAATGGCAATTTGGTTAATTTTAAAAGGATTTAATACAAGCGAAATTATTTTTACATCTGAAAATAAATGAGAAACGACAAGGTAACAATTTCAAATAAAAATATATTTTGAATAAAAAATATTTACTTAACTGTTTTCTCTTGACACTTCCCATTATGATTTGGAACATCGTATGGACAAGCAAATTACCTAAAGCATTTCAATCAGAAGTATTTTGGAAAGACATCCCTGCTTTCCTGACCTATGGAGAAAAAATTTCACGAATAGCAGTTTTCACCCTTACACTTCTGATGCCTTTAAGTATTAAGACCGATTTGCAAAGGAAAGGATTGTTTTTCTATCTGAGTGGGACAATTTTATACTTCGCCTCTTGGCTTATCTTGATTTATTTTCCTGACAGTGGATGGAGTAATAGTATGTTAGGATTTATGGCACCTGCATATACTCCATTGTTATGGCTAACAGGAATTGGACTAATTGGAAATGCGTTTTATTTCAATTTGCCTTATAGACGCTTGTTATTTATTTTTACATCATTATTATTTCTGACATTTCATAACTTTCATACTTTAACAATATATTTTAGGACACATTAATCAGCCACTAACATTGAAGAACTAAACAGATGAAAAAGCAACGAACCGCTAACACGGGCTTGGCAAAAGTGGCGGTTCAGTGCTCCGCAGACACATTTGTGGTTAATCAAAGTTTGGTTCTCCGCATCAACATTTGTGGTGAAAATCGCCACCTTCG
>JANMLV010000294.1:0-23508 GCA_031372705.1 Bacteroidota bacterium
TTCCAAGTGTAAATGCCTAAACCTGGTTCTACTTCTATAAATGTATATTCGCGTTTGGGTTCTTGGCCGGTTCCTAATTCATAAAATAAATCGCCTGTTATAAATCCTTTTTTAATTGTGAATCCATTTTGCAGTCTTCCCAGCAGCGATTTTTCAGGATTTAATAAAGTTAGTGATGTATCTATGATATCTAACGTTCTATAAGTTAATTGCCAACTGTAGCGGTTGTTAATCCATTTATTTAAAGCCCCGGAAATGCTATAGGTATTGCCTTGTGTTACATCCGAAAAACTGCCGTTTAATGGCAACTTGTCTTTGCGCATGATTACATCTGCCATTAATTTATTGCGCGCGCTGTCGCTGTTGCCAACATGATACTGTAATTGGTCATAATAAAAACTTGCAAATAATAATGAATCGTTCTCTGCTGAAAATCTGTTATGTTCGCCTTCGTAAGCAATTCCTGTTTGCCATGATTTTAATGCAGGAAAAATGCGTGTAACAGCAATTTTAGGTCTCACAAAAACGGAACTTGTGCTATCGTTTTTTGCATTTAATATGCTTCCGTTTCCTGTTAACTCCCATTTTGTTGTTTTATAACTACCTGTAAATGTTTGATTAAATCCGGTATAAGCTCCAACTCGAATAAAGGCACCGGTTTTTACACCAATATTCCATGTTTTTTCACTTGCTAAATTAAAACCTGCATTGGTATAATGTTCATCTGTTTTTATCGTGTTTAAAATATTCCAATCGCGATTAAATTCTACCGGACGATATCTTTCTACAGGTGAAAAATTAGCATGGGTAAATTCATAATCTACATTGGTAGTTAATTTTAATTTATTAGATAAATCTTGTGTGTAGGTATGTGTTCCTTTATAGGCAAATCCTTTATTATCATTGTTCCCAATGTCGGCAAATGTATTAACATCAACATTTGTAAATGCTAATTCAGAGCCAAAGATGTTGTTATTGTTTGCTTTGTAATTGCCGCCAACTGTCACCATTTGCGAGCGTCTTGGTGCAATCAATAATAAAACAGGTTCAGCATTTCCTTGCGGGATATCTGCTATAGGAGCAACCCATTCATACACGCGCCCGTTAGCTGTAGAGGAAGATAATACATAGTTGCCATTAAAGGCGCCTACATCTGTAAACGACAATACAAAAAAGGCGGAATCGGCATTTGTAGAATAAACAAATACTGAATCGTAACCTAATGAATCTACCATTTTGTACATGATTCGTGATGCATCAAAACCAATAGAGTCAATTCCTGTTGCAAATGCTTGATTTAATGAGTCGCCGGCGGCCTCTAAAATGCTTCTTTCATAGCTGTCGATGGTTTGGTCTAATGGTTGATTTTTGCTGTCTTGTTGAGAATAAATATTTAGATATAATTTCAGCTTTTCATCAGACGAAATAAATTCATTCCCTGAAAATACTAAAGTTCTGAAATAATTTTTATCTGAATATTCAAATTCAATTTGAATGCGTTTATCTTTCGTTAGCAATACATTCGGTGTAAATGAAATTTCTCCGGCATTGTAATCTATTATATAATCATTTTCTGAACCCCGAACCAATAATTTACCATCAATAAATACTCTTTCGGTGCCTGCCAGTATAATAATAAATGTTTCTCCGTTGTTGCCTTTTAATTTATATGGCCCTTGGTTGCCTTCTATTATTGCAATATCTTGTCGCGCGTAATTACCTTTCGCCACAGCTAAATTAATACCTGTTTTTAGTGTGCCTGAATTCAAATCAAATCCGCCGCTATAACCTGCTCCTTGTAAATTTTTATAATAATTCATGAAATAACCTGACGGTCGGTAAATTTCAAAATCTCCCATAATTAATTGCTGTTTATCTTTCGATAATTGAATAAATACCTTATCAAATTCTTGTAATTGTTGTGTATTGCCTTCAGGCTGAATTGGTATATTATTATCGGTAATAGATGCATTAATGGAGACATCGTTTTGTAATTTCCCACTCATTTGTAAATTAAAATCGGAATTAACTACTACATCTTGGTTATTGCCAAATGAAATTCCTCTTGCAAAGCTGCCGTTGTAATCAAGTCCTGAAATATTAAGATAAGGGTCATTATTCCCAATTGTTACCGCATACGGTTTAAAATTTATGTTTGCACTGTCGAATGCCGCCGGATCTTTGTTAAAATAGGTTTGGGTAAACAGGAATGGAAATACCTGATATTGAATAATTAAATTCCGCTGTATTGCGGTGTCAAAAATAATTAAACCACTAAAGTGCTCAATCCGAAAGGAATTACTGTCCAATTCAGTCAAAATGCTGTCGCCATTGGCTGCAATTGTGAAATTAGTAATGGTAACAGTTCCGGGTATCAGACTAAGTGTATCAACGCGCAGGCTATCGTTGTTCATGGTAATACTAAGTTGCCGCGCATTGCCTTGTTGTGCTGATGCTTGCACCGATGCCAAAAGGCACAGCCAAATTAGTATGTAGAAATGCTTAGAAATAGCCTGTCTTTTAAAGGTAAAGTTAATTGTAAGACAGGAAACGGTTTAACACACCCAAATGTTATAAACCTCCTGTGGCATTCGGGTCTCTATTTAGCCGAATGATATGCAAGAAGTCTAAAAATCGAATTACCGGATAGGTAGGGTCAATTTCGAACCAACGCACACCAAAATTCGCACGTGCCAATAATTTATGGTGATTGTTATGGTAGCTTTCGCCCATCATCAATATATCAACCGGCAAAAAGTTTTTCGATGTGTCTTCAATTTCGTAATTGCGGTAACCGTATTTATGTGCAAAATAGTTGATAATAGCTCCGTGGGCAGGTCCCATTAAACATGAAATCGGGAATAATAACCACATCCACCATTCAGTCGCGAAATTCATATAAAACACAAAGTATAATACTCCCCAACCTATCCTGCTTACAATCGTGCTTGCGAAACGATCGAAGCTGCGCCACATTGGTAAGTTTTTCAAGTATTTTTCTTCTACGTTTAATCTATAGCTATTTATATCACCATAAATCTTTTTAGTCTTCCACATTAAAGGAAATAAACCTTTTGTATAACTCGGAGAGTGGGGGTCTTTTTCGGTATCGGTAAATGCATGGTGTAATCGGTGTAAAACACCATAGGCGTAGGGGCTTAAATATGATGAGCCTTGAGTAATCCACGTGAAAAAGTAAAAGAATTTCTCCCAGAATTTATTCATTTTAAACATGCTGTGCGCAGCATATCTATGCAGGAAAAATGTTTGGCTAAATAATGATAGATACCAATGTAAGATGAAAACTATGAAGAATATGGCCATTTATTAGTTGGATGATGTTATTGAAATATTAAATTTCCCGCAAAGGTAAGGCTTTTGACGGAGTAAGTACCATTAGTGAGCGTTTTTGATTATTTGGGCAATTTGTCGCTTGTGGTGCAGTGCATGTGCATCTAAAAAAGCAAGCGTTTGATATATATTGATGCGACCTGCTGCAGGGTGTTTAAACACATTTTTACGCAGTAATTGGCTTGGGAAGTTACTTAAAAATTGCTCCATTTTGTCAAGATTTTGTTGTGTTAAGGACTGAATTTCGCTAAACGAGGCATATTCCGGTAAATTGTCGAGGCCTTTTGGGGCTTTAAATTTAATGTCTGACCGCAACGCAGCATTAAGCAATGAGGACCGGAACCGGGCAGCAATTCCTGATTTTTCAATCAATTCAGGTTGCTGCAGTTTTTTATGCAAATAGGAGAGGGTTCCGCCAATTGATAAATTTATATGCAGCATAATTTGAGCGCAACTCCATTTACCCGGCGCAGGAATTCGGTTTAAGGTGGTTTCGTCTAGTTTTTCGAGGTCACGAAGTATGTCCTCAAGACTAGTTTTTAATCGGTTGTAGGCTGGTTGTATTTGTAAATGCATTTAGTGAAAAGTTAATCTTGTTGACTATGCAAAGTAAATAAAGTTATTTCAGGCATAATGCCAACACGGCCGGGGTAGCCAATTACACCGAATCCTCTGTTTACATAAAGATGTTGATTTTTATTGGAATATAAACCTGCCCATTGTTTGTATATATATTTTACGGGACTCCATTTTATATTAAAAAATTCGAATCCAAATTGCATGCCATGTGTATGTCCTGAAAATGTAATATCAACGGCTGCCGGATGGTTTAATACTTCAGCCTCCCAATGCGATGGGTCATGCGATAATAATAAAACAGTTGCAGCATCTTGAATACCATATAAAGCTTGTTCTAATTTACCGTAACTATGGAATCGATTACTTGCACTCCAATTTTCTACGCCGGCTACTACAATTTTTTCACCGTCTTTTTCAATATGCACATGTTCATTTAATAGTAAGCGCCATCCCATTTTTTCATGTAATGATTTAAGCATTACCAAGTTTTTTGTTTTGGCAATTTCATCGGGCCATTGCATGTAATCACCATAATCGTGATTGCCCAAAACGCTGTAAACACCTTGCTTTGCGCTTAAGCCGGAAAATATTTTAACAAAATCAACTGCTTCTGCAGCCATGTTATTTACTAAGTCGCCCGTAAAAAATATTAAATCAGGTTGCAAAGCATTAATTTTGGTAACTGCTTTTTGAACTGCTTGCTTATCACTTAAACTGCCACTGTGAATATCTGATATTTGAACCACTTTTAATCCATTAAATCGCTTAGGTAATTTTACTAATTTAATAGGCACATTTCTAATTTTGTAATTATATACATTAAATATGGCACCGTAAATAAATGCTAACGAAAGCAATCCGGCAACGCTCATAGCAATTATACTCCAAGTAACAGATCGCTCAACTCCAAATTCAAAACTGCTGTTTCCTACAATTGAAATTAAACCATTTGCCGCTAATTTGATTAAGCGTATTGCATCTTCAATTAATAAAAAAATAGAAGTAAATACCTTCGGAATAAACAGCATAAAAAAACTGCCCATTAATATTTGAGGAGGGATGCCTATGCTTTTTTTAAGCGCGGCGTTAAAGTAAATAGTTATACTCAATAGCAATAAGGCTGTAAGCGAGAAATAAATAAATGGTAATGCTGCAAAACTGCCAAAAACAGCAGCAAACGCTTGATAAGCATAAAACTCAAACAGCAGCACAAAAATGTACATGAATAATAATCTGGAATGCATATGGCTATAACAAAATTGTTGTTAATTGGTTCTGACGAATAGTGCAGGGTAGATATTGTATAGCAGTAACTTTCAATCTTCTAAATATACCTTCAACAACCAATTTAATCAGTCTTTTACAGGAATTTTGAATTATTATGCATCAGGAGCACTATTTTACTAAGCATTGACAAACCTGCAATTATCAGCCAATTCTTGCACATATCCGGGCAAAACAATTTAAATTTACAGCATGTTTAAAGACCTTAATATAGTTGAATTAGCAGGTGTTATGGCAGGGCCTGCTGTAGGTGCCTTTTTTGCTGAACTAGGTGCTACAGTTGTTAAAGTAGAAAATCCTGCTACGCATGGCGATGTTACACGGCATTGGAAATTACCTAGTGAAGACCCGCTTTCAGACACCTCTGCCTATTTTGCAAGTGTTAATTATAATAAAAACCACTTGTTTTTGAGTTATGACAATCCAAGCGATTTGCAACGCATTTATGCATTATTGCAACGTGCCGATATTGTAATTTGCAATTGGAAAAAAGGAGATGCGGAGCGATTTAAATTAGATTATGAAACTATAAGCAATATCAATCCGGGAATA
The DNA here is from genome assembly GCA_031372705.1 of Bacteroidota bacterium. Taxonomy (GTDB): domain Bacteria; phylum Bacteroidota; class Bacteroidia; order Chitinophagales; family BACL12; genus UBA7236. The sequence continues at coordinate 5,767 of JANMLV010000294.1, forward strand.
ATTTATGCAGCTATTAACAGCTTTGGTGAAGAAGAAGACAGAGTTGCATTTGATGTTGTTTTACAAGCAGAAACAGGATGGATGTATATGAACGGCTCACCTTCATCGCCTCCAACAAAAATACCGGTTGCCATAATCGATTTATTTGCCGCTCATCAACTTAAAGAAGGAGTATTAACAGCTTTAATTAAAACATTAAAAACAGGGCGAGGTTCAAAAGTTTCGGTGAGTTTGTTTGATGTTGCAGTGTCGTCGTTAGCGAATCAGGCCGCTAATTATTTAAATACCGGTGAAATACCGGAACGCATCGGTTCTTTGCATCCGAATATAGCACCTTATGGTGAAATTATTACATTTAAAGACGGTGAGCAGGTAGTGCTTGCAATAGGCTCTGACAGGCAGTTTAAGGCGCTATGTGCAATTGTTTCGAGCGGCGATTTGTGCAGTGTAGATAAATATGCCACCAACGCCGAACGTGTTATAAATAGAAATACCCTAATGGGATTATTACAAAGCAAAATGCAACAAATGACCAGCGACGATTTTATTTATGCTTGTCGCCAAGCTAATATCCCTGTTGGTATAATTCGAAATATGAAACAATTATTCGAATTAGAACGAGCACAAAAGTTGATATTAACCGACGCTGCCGGTAAACGAGTTAAAAGCGTAGTATTTAAAATTGAAGAAAAACAATTGGTAGCCAATTAATTGGAATATATGTAAAGCATTACATTCCGAATAATCCGCTTAGTCCACCACCCATTGCAGTTGATCTTGCTTCGGCTTCAGCAACGTTTTGTGCTTTGTCCATTGCGCGCTCAATTGCTATCAACAATAAATCTTCAAGATGTTCCTTGCCGCCGCTTTGCATTAATTCTTCGCTGATGCGAATGCTTTTTACTTTTTTTGTTGCAGTAACAGTAACTTCTACTTTATATTTTCCATCACCTGATTCACCATCTACAGAAATGTTTTCCAGACGAGCTTGCACTTCATCCATTTTCTTTTTCATTTCCATTGCTTTTTTCAAATCGAACATAGTTGAGCTATTTTTTGGGCAAAGATAGATATATGCTTACCTTTGCGCCAAATTTAATCAATGAGCAAACGTAGTGCAAAAAAACGCATCGTTACCGGAATTGCAGCCGCTATCGATCAACTATTAATCAGTACAGGAACCGACGACCGTCAGTTTGATGAAAAAACGCAGGAACTTTTTAACCTCTACGATGTAGCAATGGCGCGTATTAACGCTGTTGGTAAAGTTAAAGGCCGCGCTGAAGTAAAGGAACATTTTCGCAAATTATATGCAGATGTGCAAGCCGAAATAATCGCTATAATCGGCAAAAAATAACCGAGCTGATGGCAAAATCAAACAAAAAACTGGAAGACGCGCAATTTCGCACGCTCAACCCTTTTTTGCCTGATTATCTCTTTGTTGCAAAAACTCCCGACCGCGGTAGGGCTGTTTTTACTTCGAAATTGATTCCGGCAGGAACTGTTATAGAAATAGCTCCAATGATTGTATTTGGCGAAAACGACCGTTTACTATTAAACGACACATTTTTATATGAATACTATTTTGAATGGGGTAAAAGTGGCAGAAAAGGAGCTTTAGCACTTGGTTTTGGCTCTTTATACAATCATAGTTATTCGCCAAATGCTCGTTATGCGCCCGATTTCGACCTCAATGTGTTGGAATTTATTGCAGTAAACGATATCCACCCGGGTGAAGAAATATGTGTAAACTATAACCTTGATCCCGATGATCAAACTCCGGTTTGGTGGGAGAGAGATAAGGTGAAAAATAAAAAACAACATCCTTAATATGAGGCTGCTCAAAAAGCTCGTGCTTGTTTCAACTTTGGTTGCTAGCTCACATGCTCTTTTTGCGCAGCTCTCACCTTGGTGGGCTGCCGCTGATAGCATTGACTCCACTGAGGTGGAACAGACAATTATAGCAGATAGCATTATTCAATATGCTAAATCATTTATTGGAACGCCATATGTTTGGGGAGGCAATTCGCCCGATTCCGGGTTCGATTGCTCAGGATTCATCTGTTACGTTTATAAAAAATTCGAAATTGCCCTTCCTCGAACCTCCGGCCAGCAATTTGATGCCGGTATTCCGGTCCCATACGTAGAAGCAAAACCCGGTGACCTTATCCTATTCGCCGGACCAGATAACGGACCGGGAAACCCGGGGCATGTTGGAATTGTACTAGCTTATGACCAAGAAAAAGGCTTTTCGTTCATCCACACTTCATCACCGGAATCAGGTGGAGTGAGGATTAGTCACGAGAAAAGCGAAGCATACTACAACAAACGATTTTTAGAAATTCGCCGCGTTATTGGCGATAGGTAATTTGCCACCTAGCTGCATTTTCACTATTGTCTGCTATACATTAGATACTTTTTAGTAACAGTAGTTATAACATCTTCCATTGCGCAATAAGTCAACAATTGTACTTCACATTAAAGGTTAAAGTTGATTGATATTGAGGCTAAACTTCATAAAATCAGTTGTTTCGGTTGGTACAGCTCGATATTTATTTAGTTAGATTAATTTGCTTTTGGTATTGATACGCATGGCTTTAAATGTTAAAATTTCATTTTATAACATTTTATTTTGATGGGATTGTAACTTTTTATCGCGCCGTTCGCCTAATGGTAATACAACAAATTATTAACCATTAAATAAATCATTATGAAAAAGTTATTGCTCTTATCAATCTTCACGGTTTCAGCCGCTTTAACATTCGCTCAAAACGCACAAGTTGATGCTTTCTTTAAAAAATATGAAGGAAAAGAAGGATTTACTTCAGTTGTTGTTTCCGAAAAATTATTTGCACTGGCAGCATCTGCAGTAGGAACAGATCCTGACTTGCAATCTATTGTCGACGGCATTAAAGGTGTTAGAATTTTAGTTTTTGAAAATACTGAAGCTAATGTGAAATCAGGCGAATATTATAACGATTTTGTTTCATCTGTTACCACTACTCAATTTGATGAATTAATGGCTGTTAATTCGGCAACCGAAAAGGTGAAATTATTCGGGAAAGTAAATAGCGATAAAGTTATTGATGAATTACTTTTAGTTTGCGACGCAGATGGAGAGTTTGTTATGGTTAGTATAATTGGAACTATCGATATCGCAAAAATCAGCAAGCTTTCAGAAATGGGAATCGAAGGTTTTGATGAGTTAGAAAAAATTGAAGAAAAAAAATAATTATACTGAAGGTAATCTAGTTACACTAAAATAAAGTTTTATGAAAAAAATTATCATCTTTTCAGCAATTGCAGCTTTTTTAATTAATACTTCAAAAGTACAAGCATCAACACCTGATTCATTGATGGAAGAAAACGAATCAACGGAACAAAGTTCAACCCGCTTGAATCTATGGATTCCGGGTGTTTTCATGAAAATGGCTGCGGAAATAGCAGAAAATCATGTCGACAACGAAGACGCTGCTGCAGTTGATTTAATACGCAAATTTGGTAACACTACCATTTGTATTCGCGAAGGTGAATATTATAAAGATAAAACGGATAAAAAAATGACCCGCAAAATAAACCGAATGGAGCGACATGATTACGAGCCTTTGGTAAGTGTAATCACCGGCGAAGAACATGTAAACATTAGCATCAGAGAAAATAAGAAAGGCAAAATTAAACGTATGGTGATTTTAGTTGATGAGAAAGATAAATCATACGTTTTTGTAAAAATGAATTGTCGCCTCAAAATGGAAGATGTTGCTAAAGTTTGTAATCAATACACCGGTATTTAAGCCATCACAAAAATATTCATAGACCGAAGCAAAATGCTTCTCGAACCGCAGTCAGGAGTGTCTGCGGTTTTTTTATGCCCTAAAAATTAATTATTCTATTCGCATCCAACCAAGCACATGTTTGTGCATTACCTGCCATCTGCCATCAATCAAGCTGAGATTTATTTTTTCTCGAGTAGGTTCATTTGGCCCTGCATTTTGTTGAATTATTTCAATGCTATCGTTACCCACATCAGCAATAATTGCAATATGCCCGTATTTATTCCCTAAATGCCCATCAAAAATTATGATGTCATCCACCTGTGGTTTTTTTAAACTGGAATTGCGATATTGCACCAATGCACGTAGTTCATTATAAGTAGCATCCGGTAACGATTGATCAAAAAAATCTTTGGCATTACCGGTTGCATCCGGCATTTCGTGATTAAAGCGGAAGTAATAATACCGCTTAACAAATTCAACACATTGCCATTTTAATCCTAAATTATATCCATCAGTTGTGAGATTACGTTCAGTGAAATTATTTGTTGCTCCATTGTAATAAACAACAACACCATTAATTGAATCTAATGCCTTACCTATTTTTGGGTCTGCATTTTTGGACGAAAATGTTGGCCCCCATTTAGCGGTTTGCAGAATAACAGTTGCAATACATAAAATGCCTATTACAATTAATGCATATATCAAATGTAACCGTCTTGTGGCAGGATGTTTATGTGTAAACATGCAGGATAAAATTAACGAATTAACCGGGAAGGTTGGTATAACCGATTTGTCACATTAGGTTCAAAAAAAAAGGCCATCGTTACCGACAGCCTTGTAATTACTTTTTACTGATATTTAAAATTTGAAGGTTAAGCCAACAGTTCCCAACATCATATCTGTTTTCGACTCTTTTGGAAAGGCAGCTATTGAAATATCATCAGGGTCAATTTCCTCATCAGGTGCCAATGTTGTGTTGAATTCAATTTCCCATTGTTCGATATCATCTTCAACGTAGTATTCGGCATCACCGCCAAGGGTATAAGCAAAACGCACATCAATAAGCATGTTTTCATTTATTTCAACCATTAAACCAACGGCTCCACCATAACTGAAAGCCCAGCTTGAATTTTGCGACGTGCTCGAAATCAATGGATTGTCATCTTCACTAAAATAGAGTTCCTCCGATTCGTCATAAATGGAAGTAGTTGTGCCAAAATGATTAAAGCCAACCAATCCGTCAACATAGGGTTTGAAAAATTTAGTTGGTGATTGAACACGCAAATTCAAATGGCCTTTAGTTATGGAATTATAAGTTTCGGCTCTAAGGGGGAAATAAAGGGTTTCTATTACTACATCGCCTGCTTTAATTTCTGCTACTAACGTTTCTCGCTGTGTTTTGCGTCCGTTGCCTAAAAATGCCAGGTCAAAGCCAATTAAAACGGGAATCTTGCGTGAAGGTTGAAAAAACAGATTAAATCCGCCTCCAACTGCAATTTCATCATTAATGGTTTTAAACTCGCCATTAGGTATGCCTAAGTCGAAATTTAGTCCAAAAAAAACATTAGATGTTTTGCCTGGTGATGCTGTTGTTTGTGCGGTTGAAATGGCAAGTGTTAAAGCGAAAAATGTTAAAGCAAGTATAATTTTTTGCATAATGATAAATTTAAGGTGTTAAAGCCACTTTTTCTTTTTAAAAATTATAAATTGAATAATTGTAATCAATATCATAGCACCCCAAACAATGAAGTATCCATACTTGGTGTGTATTTCAGGAAAGTTTTCAAAGTTCATGCCATAAACACCTACTACAAAGGTAAGTGGTATAAAAATGGTAGAAATAAGTGTTAAAACTTTTATAATCTCATTTAAATGGCTATTCATATTGGCCATATTGGTTTGCACCATGTCGGAAAGGTATTCTCTATCTACATCAATCTGACTAATTACTTGGTTGATATGGTCTTGAATATCGCGCAGAAACAATTTAGTTTCAGGTTGAATCAAAATAATATCATCTTTCATTAGTCTGAAAATTACTTCGTTTAATGGGGCAATAGATCGGCGTAAATAAATTAAATCTTTATTTATATGGTGTATTCTGGATAAGTGATTTTTATTTTTTTCAATGAATATATTGTTTTCAATTTTATCCAACTCGGCACCATAATGTGTAAGTATAACATAATAACTATCTATAATAGCATCAACCAATGCATACAATAAATAATCGGCACATTTTTTTCTTATTTTACCTTTTGCAGTGCGCAAACGGTCGCGAATAACTTCAAAATAATCACCTTCCTCTTCTTGGAAACTTATTACAAAGTTGTTGCCCAAAATTAAGCTGATTTGATCGCGCTGAAGTATTTTTTTATCATCCAAATAAAATTCATTCAATGTCACATAAATGATATCAGATTCGGGATATTCATCGGCCTTTGGTATTTGAAAAACATTTAAAATGTCTTCAATAACTAAGTTATGTAATTTGAAGTGCGCGCCTATTTTTTCGATTAATGGAACATTATTTAATCCATTAACATTCAACCACGTAATTTCATTGGCCTTAACATCTAGCGATATGTTGTCGTTTTGGGTATATGAATCTTCGGAAAATAAAGATTCATTAAAATTCAGTTTGCTGATTGTAATTATTTCAGGATGTTTGTCGCCGGTGTAAATTGCAGTGCCGGGTAACAATCCGGATTTGTCCTTATGTAAATGTTTTTTCGAACTTCGTTTTACAGGTGGTATTACTTCTTTCATGTTAGGGATGTTTTGCATAAGAATGCGTAAAACTTAACCATTTCATTTTGAGTACACCCAAAACAGCTTCCTTGAAAATGCCTTTACTCATTTTTGAAGTTCCTTTTTCGCGGTCTTTAAATACTATTGGAATTTCCTTTAATTTAAATCCACATTTCCATGCTGCAAATTTTAGTTCAATTTGGAATGCATATCCTATAAATTTAATTTTATCGAGGTCAATCTTATTGAGCACTTCGCTTTTATAGCAAACAAATCCGGCAGTTGTATCCTTAACCGGTATGCCTGTAATTAATCGAACATATAATGATGCTCCTTTCGATAATAATATTCTGCCTATAGGCCAATCTTCAACTTTTCCATGGCGCACATATCGTGAGCCAATAGTTACATCGGCACCATTTATGCAGTTTTCAAGTAAGCGTGGTAAGTCAGCAGGTTTATGCGAAAAATCGGCATCCATTTCAATTATAAAATCATAATTATTTTCAAGTGCCCATTTAAATCCTGTAATATAGGCTGTGCCTAGACCTAATTTCCCACTGCGCTTATTCAAGAATAAACGACCCGGATAAACAGCTTGTAATTTCTCTACATCTAAGGCAGTTCCATCCGGTGAATTATCATCAATAATAAGTAAATGATAAGCCGGCGACTGTAAAAGTACAGCCGAAATCATAGCATAAATATTTGCCTGTTCGTTGTAGGTCGGTATAACTATTAAGGTACCTGGCAATTGGAATTAATTTGCTTTATTTTTAATTTTAAAGGCAATCATTTTCAATTTTAATTTGGTATGCAAAGGAAAATCGCTTTTGTATATCCAATCAAAATATTGCGGTTCACGCTTATAAACGTCGGCACAGCTTTGTCCATTGTATTTTCCAAAATTAAAATATTCCTTGCCATCTTTCATTATCATTCTTCTTCCGAAATCCACAAAATCGCCATCTTTTGAAAAATCATGCAGGTATTGAACATCGTTTTTCAATTGGTCTTTATACCTGTCGAGTTGCCCCAGTAAAACTTCATAAGTTGCTTTTACATCAGCTTCGGCACCATGTGCACCAATCAAGTCCTTGTCGCAAAAAAACTTATAGGCTGCTTCTAGGGTGCGCTTTTCCATTAAAGTGAAAATGCGCATAACATCTATAAATCGACGGTTTTCATCAAAGCCTTTATCTATCCTCAAAAATTCTTCAGTAAGCATCGGCACATCAAACTTATTGGAATTATAACCGGCCAAGTCACAATTTTGTAAAAATGTAATTAGTTGATCCGCTACATCCTTAAACATAGGTGCATCTTTAACATCTTCATTCGTTATTCCGTGTATTGCAGATGATTCCGCAGGAATTGGAATGCCCGGATTAATGCGCATTGTTAAGGTATGTTGCAGCCCATCAGGCATAACCTTTAAAATACTGAGCTCCACAATACGGTCTGTGCTGATGTTTATACCTGTTGTTTCAAGGTCGAAAAATGCAAGTGGTTTATCAAGTTTAAGCATATATGGTCAAAATTATGTTAAAATTGTAAGACCAAGGTTATCAAAATTGCCTGAGCTCATTAATAACAGATTGGTATTAACAATATTTAGCTTTTGAAGCAGATTTAACAGTGCTTCAGATTGGTTGATTACAATTAAATCGGAATCGTTGAAATATGCTTTTACTTCATCAACGGTTAATGCCGGCAGTTTTTTTATTTCAAGGGTATGCGGATTAAAATAAACGATGCGTACGTCTGCTTTTTGCATTGTGTTGCGGTAATGACCGATAAACGATTTATTTAAGCTGCTGAAGGTATGCAATTCGAGACAAGCAACTAATTTTTTTTCGGGATATTGCTCTTTTACGGCATCAACCGTTGCTTGCACTTTTGATGGAGCATGTGCGAAATCTCTGAAAATAATATGGTCATCGGTTTGCTTGAATATTTCTAATCTCTTAGCTGCACCTTTAAATGATTCCATAGCGCGATAAAAAGTATCATTATCTATACCAAGTGCATTGCAAACACATCTTGCACCTTCCATATTTTGCATGTTGTGTTTACCGAAAATAGCGAAAGCAAAATCGTTATTTGCAGTTTGAATATGGAATGTATGGTCTTGCAAATAATAGGCCGGAGTGCCATATTTTACAATACTTGCAGCAATTGCGGTATTTGTTTCAAGTTGTGTAATATGTTCATCTCCATTAAATAAAATTAATGTGTCTTGTTGTGTTGTACCCTCCATTAATTGTTTGAATTGATTGGTGTATAATTCAAACGTTGGAAATACATTAAAATGGTCCCATGCAATACCGCTTATTAATGAAATTTGAGCATGGTAAAATAAAAATTTCGGGCGCTTATCTAATGGCGAAGCAAAGTATTCATCTCCTTCAATTATCATAATTGGGGCATCACTAAATTGCACCATTGTTTCAAAACCTGCTAATTGCGCACCAACCAAATAATCAAATTTATATTGATTGGTTTGCAACACATGCATAATCATAGATGTGATAGTGGTTTTTCCGTGACTCCCACAAATGGTAACTCTTGTTTTATTTTTCGATTGCTCATACACATACTCAGGGAAACTATAAACTTTGAGATTGAGTTCTTTTGCCCTAATTAATTCAGGATTGTCGGCTCTGGCGTGCATCCCCAAAATAACAGCATCAAGGTTAGCATGTATTTTGTCGGGAAACCATCCCTGTTCAGCGGGAAGTAGACCTTCCTTACTTAATCGCGATAACGATGGTTCAAATATTTCATCATCGGAACCGGTTACCTTGTATCCTTGTGAGTGCAGTGCCAGCGCAAGGTTATGCATTACTGCTCCGCCAATGGCAATCAAATGTATTTGCATGCCCCGAAGGTAAAACAAAGCAAACAGTTTGTAAATAGTGGAAGTGTGGATTGTTATCTTAAAATAAATTTTGCATCTTTACGTTATTAATAAAGTAAGCAAGCGAAATGAACCATACACACATTAACCTTGTTCATTTAAAAAAAAAGTAATAACAAACAGCATGTTCAAAACACGTTCAATTTCTAAAGTTTTTATCGCAGCCGGATTAGCTGTGATGTTAACCGTTTCAATTTCTTCATGTGGCCATAAAGACGGCTGTCCTAATAAAATTACTGAGGTAGCAGGGGTTTCTATCAATCAAACAACCTGATAGCTATAAAATTATAAACTATTTAGCCTAACCATTTTTGTTAATGGTTGGGCTTTTGTTTTTATACATATTCAAATTGTATGTTCTTTAATATGTCGGATGATAAGCTTTGCATAACCGGACAAGTTTTAGCCGCTAATTCAAGAATTTGCTTTTGTTTGGCATCAAGGTTAGTGCTCGGAATGCGCATCATGCAATGAATTTCTGAAATTCTGCGCGGATTTGATGCCATAACTTTTGTAACTTCTACGGTTGTTCCTTCTATTTTCAAGTGATGTGTTCGAGCTGCAATGCCCATTATTGATAGCATACAGCTTGCCAAGGCAGTTGCAACCAAATCGGTAGGTGAAAAGGCCTGAGCCAGCCCTTGGTTGTCTAAAGGCGCATCGGTAATAATGCTTGTGCCGGAATATAAATGAGTGGCAATTGTGCGCAAATCTCCTTCGTAAACAACTTTTGATGTAATCATGACAAATATTTTTTTATTTGAGCAACTAATTTCCGGTAAAATTCGTAATATTATCCGATGAAAGTGAGTGTTTTCATTTTTAGTGTGTTTTTAGCAGTCAATTTGATTGCTCAAGATACTATTGTTACCCCTCAGAGCAAGTCAAATCCGATTATTCTCAATAAAAGTGCTTCAAATGCAACTAAGCCAAGTGGCTTAAGCTACGAAAATGAGCTAAGTATGGGCGCAAAAGTTACTACTACCGGTTGGGGAATTTTTGGCGATTACACCAAAGACATCAATTTGGATAAAAAACGATTGATGTATTTTGAAATTGAATTTATTAATAACCCAAAGGAAACAAAACGCGTAAATGAATTTACTATAGGATTTACTCCTCCGAAACCTTTTGTTTACGGTAAGCAAAATTCATTTTTTAACGTGAAGGCAGCAATAGGAGAGAAGCGGTTAATTGGACAAAAGGCTGAGAAAAGTGGGTTTCAAATTGCTGCTGCTTATGCAGGAGGTTTTTCTGCGGGTATGGTTAAACCTTATTACTTAGAGGTATATAACAACGATCCTGAAAATGGTGATTTAACTAGGCCTATCAGCTATTCTAGTGAAACATCCAGCTTGTTTTTAGATGCAACAAAAATTTATGGCGCATCAGGTTTTGGAAAAGGATTTAATGAAATTTCAATAGTACCGGGTTTGTTCGGTAAGGCAGGATTTAATTTCGATTGGGCAACTTACGACGACTTTGTTAAATCTCTCGAAACAGGAATAGGGGCAGAGGTTTATCTCAAAGATATTCCTATTATGATACTCGAAAATAACAAGCCCTATTTCGTCTATTTATATTTAAGTTTGCAGTTCGGAAAGAAGTGGTAAAAATTTAGGTTAAGCATGATTGAACTACAGGTATCATCGCCTCAAGACAGAGTAAAAAAACCGAAGTGGTTAAAAGTTAAATTACCTACCGGTGAAAATTATAGAAATGTTAGGCAAATAGTGGATGATTTTAAGTTGCACACCATTTGCGAAAGCGGTAATTGCCCTAACATGGGCGAATGCTGGGGTGCGGGAACTGCCACTTTTATGATTTTAGGTAATGTTTGCACTCGTTCTTGCTCGTTTTGTGCCGTTGCAACCGGCCGTCCTACAGAATTAGATTTGGATGAACCCGCTAGAGTAGCAGAAGCAATCAAACTGATGAAAGTAAAGCATGCTGTGCTTACTTCAGTAAATCGCGACGAATTAGCAGACCGCGGCGCTTCTATTTGGCACCAAACTGTTGCTGCCATTAAGCATTTAACCCCTGAAACTACAATAGAAACCCTGATTCCTGATGTGAAGTCAAATTGGGATGCACTTATCACAATGATTTCTCCCGGGCAAGAAGTGGTATCGCATAATATGGAAACTGTAAAGCGCTTATACCGATTGGTTAGGCCTCAAGCAAAATATGAACGCAGTTTAGAACAAATAAGTCGCACGAAAGCTTTTGGGAAACGCACAAAATCAGGTGTTATGCTCGGTTTGGGCGAAACAAAAGAAGAAGTTTATGAAATAATGGACGATTTGGTGCAAAATGGTTGCGAAATATTAACATTGGGACAATATCTTCAGCCAACAAGAATGCACCTTGAAGTAAAGGAATTTGTAACACCTGAAATGTTCGATCATTATCGCGAAATAGGCATGAATAAAGGGTTTAAGTATGTTGAAAGTGGTCCATTGGTTAGGTCGTCGTATCATGCTGAACGACATGTTTTTTAAACAATTTCATGGTTTTAAATGTAATTAGTTAGTCATAAATAATTTAGTGTTAATTAATCTTAATTTTTTTTTTTACTTTTACCGAAAATAGCATTGCATGAAAAGGAATTTTACGATTTTCAGTATCTCATTTATCAGTTTGGTGCTCGTAACTGTGTTGTTGGTTAGCAGCTTTGGGAAACAGGATGAATCCGGTTTTACTAGCGATACACTGCAATACATGAAAGAACGTGCAGATAGGAAACAAACTAAAGTAGAAGGTTACCGCACATGGATGAACAGTATGAAAGCCAATCCACTTACAGGAAAGGTTGAAACTGCCGACATCCTTGCTGCACGCGAACAAATGCGTGAGTATCACCAGAAATATACAAACGGTGAACGCGGTGGAAGCTTATTAAATTTACAGTGGGATAACTTAGGGCCAACCAATGTTGGAGGTCGTACTCGAGTAATCTTGATTGATAAAACCAACCCTGACCGCATGTATGCAGGTGGTGCAAGTGGTGGTTTATTTTATACTAATAACGGCGGTTTAGAATGGTTTCCTCACCCCCAAAACGCAGAATTCAGCTCTATCTTGATTTGCGCTATGGACCAAGCTGCAAATGGTGATATTTATTTCGGAACCGGCGAATATTGGGCCGATTATTATGCAGGCGCATTTGGCAGCTATACCCACGGATTTGTTGGTGATGGTATGTTCAAAGCACCGGCTGTTGTAGGTGACGCCCTACCGGTGTTCGCCCAACTTACGGCTACAATTCCAACTCCGGGCGAAATTGGCAGTACTTCAGGTGTAACATGGGCTTATGTTAATCGTGTTACTTGTAACCCAGCGAATGCCAATATGGTTGTTGCATCAACGAGCACTGGTTTGAAAATTTCTACCGACGGTGGAACTACTTGGGATAACTGCGAAGGCGCAGGTATTGCGTTATCAGGCGTTTCTGATGATGCGAAGTTTGACTCAGAAGGTTATTTGCATGCTATTGCATCCAGCCAAAGAAAATATTATCGCTCTGCAACAACGGCAAATCCTGAAATAATGGATGAGTTAGGTGAAGGCCTTCCGGTTGGAAGCACACGCCGCGTATTAGCTGTTGCACCTTCAGATAATAATTATGTTTATATCTACTCTGTTAAATCAGGAACTTACGGATTACAAGGCGTTTACCAGTCTACTGATAAAGGCGTGAACTTCACCCAAATAACAGAAACTGCAAGCGAATTCTTCAATCCGCCGGGAACAGGTGCTAATATTACTTGGAACGTTTGTTTGGCAGTAAAGCCGGATGATGCTCAACGAATTTATATCGGTGGACAATTGCAATCTTGGACTTGGAATGGAGCTTCCGGAAGTTGGACTTCAATGACTAGTGCGTTTTATCCTACTTGGTACTCAAAATATATCCATGCGGATCATCACTTCATCGTTTTCCATCCAACTAATTTTGATATTATGTATTTTGGTGGTGATGGTGGGGTTTCTAGAACGCTAAATGCATCTAATCAATATCCTGATTTTGGAACAATAAATAAAGGATTAAACTTATACCAAAGCCATGGTATTGCAATTGGTATTCAAGGTGAAGCAATGGGTGGTTCTCAAGATAACGGAACACAATATGTAAACTTCGACCTCAACTCTGAATTACAATCTGTTGAAGTATTAGGAGGTGATGGCGGTAAAACGGAAATTTCAAGAATTCGTCCTGAATATTTATTTGCTACTTTCTTCTCGGTTACGGCTAATGGAAATGGAGCAGTGCTTCGCCGTTCTGTAAACGAAGGTGCAACAATGTCTTCTATCTACGATTGTAATATCGATGGCGGTCCTTCTTGCTCACAAGATGGTCTTGCTGACGGTGGAACAGAATTCGTAACACCATTTGTACTTTGGGAAGACTATCCTTTATATGATACTTTCAAAGATATTTTAACAGGAACATCTGTTGAATATCCTGCAGGTAGCGGTATATTTTATGCGCCCGGCGATGTTGTAAATTATGAAGGTCGTGATATTACTTTAACACAATCCGGTTTATCTGAATCTAGATTGTATCACGCAGTAAAAAACAACCTGTGGGTAACACCATCAGCTTTATTCAGCTCTACTGAAGCACCTGAATGGTTTAAGATTTTACCTTCAACTTCCGGTGTAGTAAGTGCTATTGAATATGACGCAACCGGCGATGTTGTTTATGTAGGAACTGAAAGCGGCAGATTATACCGTTTATCAGGCTTGTTAGCAGCCAATTATGAGTATGTAGATGTTGATGGAAATCCTGAAACAGCAGGCGTATTTAATGCTGCAGATGCGGGCATTACTACATTTACATATGCAAATATTTTCCCCGGTAGAATTACAGGATTGAGTATAGATAGAAATAACCCTGATGAAATTGCAATTTCAATTGGTGGATTTGGTGTAGACCAAAACGTTTGGTATGCCGGCAATGCATTATCTAATGATGCTGCAACATTCCAGTGTATCTCTGACGCAGGTGTTTTGCCAAATATTCCTGTTTATGATATCTTAATGCATGTTGGTGACAACGATAAATTGTTAATTGCAACTGAGTTTGGGATTTGGAGCTATTCAGTTTCTTCTGGTGCTGATTGGACTCAAGAAAACAGCAGTGTTGAAGGCGGCGTAGGCCCGGGTAATGTTCCTGTATTCGAAATTCGTGAAGACTGGATTCGCAATACCGATTGTTATGCAATATATATTGGAACACATGGTAATGGTTACTATAGAGCAACTAACCTTGCCGGCGCAGCTTGTGACTTTACAACAGTAAGTTCAGGTCCTATTCAGGAAGAAATTATTGCTGGTATCGTTTTAGCGCCAAATCCGGCTGATACTTATACTAACGCAAGTATTACCTTGAATGAAACAGGAAATGTTCAAGTTTCAATTGTAAATCTGTTAGGTAATACAATCAAAAACTACGGAACTACATCTTATCCTTCAGGAACGCATACAATGTATCTTGATATTCGTGATATTACTCCAGGCACTTACTTAGTAGTGTTTGAAGTTAATGGAACCATCTCAAGCAAGCGTTTAATAATTATGTAATCATAGTTTAGGTTAAAAATATTAAGGCCCTTTTTCTTCGGAAAAAGGGCCTTTTTTTATTGATAGCAATCAAATCTCCAAAAAAACTACACTCATCTATCCACTTTGGAAAATGCTGCTTACTGACATTTAACATCAATCTAGCCGAGCCCTCCGCAGTATATCGCTGCATTTCTCCGCGATAGCAATCAACTCTCCAAAAAACTTCACCCATCTATCCACTTTGGATAATGCTGCTTATTGAAATTAAACATCAATCGACCCGAGCCCTCCGCAGTATATCGTTGCATTTCTCCCCACCTCCGCCTCTCCCTCTCTCCGCGTGAACCAACACCTCTACCTACCTCTGCGTCTGCCCAACTGAATAGGTGGGGGAACCAATCCTTCACGTTCCATTTTCCTTTAACATTCACGCTTCCACTGAACTAAGTAGGCATAAAAAAACCTCCCTGCGCTACCACAGAGAGGTTAAATAAGTTAAATTATAAATGTTATTCTACAACAAAATTGCGAACAGTAGCTTGGTTACCACTCGTAACCTTAGCCATATATAATCCGGAAGCTAAATTGCTGATATCAATTGCACTAGTATAATTACTAACTACACCTGTGTTTGATGAATAAACAGTTTGACCTGCCATATTCACTATTGAAACACTAGCATCTTGAGCAACCCCAAAAGTTAAGTTGATATTTAATACATCATCAGCCGGATTAGGGAAGATGCTCATTGCGCTCAGGTTATCAATTTCTTCAATGCCTGTGCAATAATCAACAGAAACGTTTTTGCAATAATCATATGCAGCTCCGCCGTAATCAACAGAAAGACATACATTATAAGTGCCCGGAATGGTATAAGTATAGGTTGGATTGCGTTCAAAGCTTACACCTCCATCGCCAAATTCCCAATAATAGGTAGCAGCGTCTGGGTCAGCAGCAAAATTGCTTAAATCGTTAAAGTTTTTCGCTAAACTAACGCAAGGAGACGTAGCAGTAGCAAGGAAGTTAACGCCTTTAGGTGCAACTAGCCAATCTACATAACCATGTTCGAATGCAAAAGCATCAACATACGCGTAAGTACTTAGGTAGAACCCATTCCAACCAGTGGCAGAAATATTATAACGCACTTCTGTGCTCGCAAAACCATCTTGGTTTTCAGAATACTCAGCCCATGAAGCCGGAGCGCTTTCTAAGATTTCTTCGTTACACAGTAACCAAAAACGATTCAACGGATTAGTTACTAAAAGCGGAGGATCAGAAAAGTCTAAAAGGGTATCACCGGTGTTATAAGGCTGTCCGGGTACAAACTGGAATGCAATTCCAACAAAATGGTCAGGTGAGTTCTTGTTTATAACCAAGTTCAAATCAATTGCTTTAGTAGCAATATTAAAACTAGCTGTATCGTCATCACCTAGCAAAATGGTATATTCCGTTACAGTTCCGCTTGGTTTGTTGCCTGTATAGCTATATTTTGATAAAAATAAACTGATATCAATTCCTTCATCAAAATCGCCATTTGCGTCATTATCAAGATAATAACCTTCTTGATAGCAAGTTGAATTTGGAGCCAAAACATAAACTTTTAATGTATCGGTATAACCGGTGTTAAACCTGTCGTAATAGTAATAGAAACGAACTGAATCCACTTCAAATGCGTGATCTTCGTTATACCAATCAGATGCATCGCCGATTACAGTGTAATTATCATCTACAAAATCTGAAACATAATCAGAAATTGGGTCAAACATATGCACGTAACCATGACCATACCAATAAAAGTCTTCACCTGTTCCGGTAACAACATAACTGGTAGAATCCGGCCATAATGGAAGCGCAGCAAGGTTTTCGAGCGCCCATCCGTTGTAGGCATAGTCTACTGCATCAGAATAGTTAAGCCAATAATAAGTAAGGGCTCTGTCGCCGGTTGTTGAGGTTGCTTTAGCTACATCAGCCTTAGATGTTTGCTTTACATTGCGAAGTAAATCGCCACCTAATACCGGACCATTTTGATAATTTAGAGGAGCTTGTGCATGCAAAGCCGTAACAATTATCAAACAGACAATAAGTAAAAGATTTTTTTTCATAGCTGTTCTTTAGTTGAATTGTTTATTTTGTTACAAATATAGTTAATTGTAGTCGATTTTGGTCATTAAAATGTAAGTTAACTAACTTTCACCGTGGTTTAACTGTCCTTAAGAAAACAAGTTCTGCAACGCGGTTCGTATTCATTTTTCTCGCCAAGTAAAACTTGCGATTCATTGGCAATCTTGCGATACGAAAACGAAGCGATATTTCCGCACTGCATGCAAATTGCATGTACTTTAGTTATGTAATCAGCAATGGCCAGCAGCTCCGGCATAGGCCCAAAGGGCTTGCCTTTAAAATCCATGTCCAAACCGGCAACAATCACCCTAATTCCTTTTTGAGCCAACTTTTCGCACACTTCAACAATGTTTTGGTCAAAAAACTGAGCTTCATCAATGCCTACCACATCTACATCTTCCGATAAAAGCAAAATATTTAACGAGCTAACTACCGGTGTTGAAATAATTTGTGTGGCATCATGCGAAACAATGTTTTGCACATCATAGCGCGTATCTACAGCCGGCTTAAAGATTTCAACCTTCAAATTAGCTATACGCGCGCGTTTCAGCCTACGAATGAGTTCCTCGGTTTTACCCGAAAACATCGATCCGCAAATCACTTCTATCC
>JANMLV010000008.1:0-3162 GCA_031372705.1 Bacteroidota bacterium
AAAATCGAGAAAAGATTTAAATATTAATAATATTGGTATCGCCGGACATAGCGAAGGCGGATTAATTGCTCCGATGGCAGCTGCTCAAAATAAAAATGTTGATTTTGTTGTATTAATAGCAGGCACGGGCATTCCGGGCGATTCGATTTTATGTTTGCAAGGCAGCTTAATCGAAAAAGCAAGCGGTTATAGCGACGAGGCAATTGCATTTTTATCTGCATGGCGAAAAGATATTATCCAAACTGTAAAAACAGAATCAAATATGGATACTATTGCTGCAAAAATAATTGCCATTAATAAAAAATTAAGCAGCAATGCATCGAGCGACATTATGGAAGAATTACAATTAAATTCAAATGACTCCACTGCAGGTGTCGATTTTTTTGCTACACCTTGGATGAAATATTTTCTGGAATACGATCCTCGACCAATTCTTGAAAAAACAAAAATTCCTGTTTTAGCTATTAATGGAACATTAGATTTACAAGTACCCTATCGCGAAAATTTAGATGCCATTGAAAATGCATTAAAAATTGCAGGCAATAAAAATTACAAAATTGTACCACTCGAAAATCTCAATCATTTATTTCAAACCACAACAACAGGTTCACCGAGTGAATACGGTACGCTTGAGGAAACGTTCAACGAAGGTGCGATGAAGGTGATTGCTGACTGGATTGCGGGGAACTAATTTGCTAATTAGCAAATTAGCTGATTAGCTGATTAAACAGCCAATGAACAGCCGAGCCCAGATGTGCTGATGTGCAAATGTGCAAATGTACCAATGTACCGATGTACCAATGAAACAGCCAATGAATAGCCGTGCCCAGATGTGCTGATTAAATAGCCGAGCCATCGCTGCAACAACTTCTCCGCGTATTCTAAGACTTCCAAATTACCAAATTTTTCCTATGCTGCCGTCAAATAATTTTCTACATATGGTGTTTGACGCTTGATAACAGCGAACATTCTTGCAATAATTTTATTTCTAATGACATTGATTGTACTCCTTTTTGACTTCCCTTTTTCAATTCGATTTTGATAATAAGTTTTAAGTTCTTCGTCGTATTGCATAGCGCTTTTTGCTGCCAGATTTAATAGTGCTTTCATTTTTTTATCCGCTAAATGACTAATCTTAGTGCTTTTTCTAACGGATGTACCTGATTCATTTGGGAATGGAGCCGTTCCGCAAAAACAAGCAAATTTTCTTGCATTTGAAAAGCGCTCAAAGTTATTGGTTTTAATAATTGTTGTAGTGGCAACTACTGGTCCAACACCCTTGATTGAAGTTAATAGTTGGTAACTGTTATTAAGGGATAAACTGTTCGAAATAATTAATTCCATTTTGTCCTCTAATTGACTGATTTGTTTATCTAATGTTTTAATTACCTCTAAATAGGATTTTAAAGCTGGTGCAGTATCAGGCATTCCTATGTTACGATATTCTTTTATTACACATCGCAATGATGCCCGATGCTTCACAAATAGATTTTTGGCAGAAAGCAACATTTTCAGGCTTTTTATGTCATTATCTACCGGTTGACA
The DNA here is from genome assembly GCA_031372705.1 of Bacteroidota bacterium. Classification (GTDB taxonomy): domain Bacteria; phylum Bacteroidota; class Bacteroidia; order Chitinophagales; family BACL12; genus UBA7236. The sequence goes on from JANMLV010000008.1 coordinate 1,546, forward strand.
TACTGTTAATTTGGGTAATTTTTCGCTACCAAAAAGTGCAATCTTTTTAGCATCGATTTTGTCGGACTTTCCTCTTATTACACCCATCGAGAGTTTAATTTCTAATGCACTCACTTTGGTAAATTGAATGTTCTTGCCATGAAGAAAATCTTCAAAGCAATAACTGTAAAGCCCGGTATGTTCCATAACAATCATTACATCACTCAATTGAATAGATTGCTTGTCGAGCCATTTAATCATCGCCTTAAAACCGGTCAGGTTATTTAAAATCACGCAATGGTCTTTTGTGGCTACACAATGTAAATCAATAGTTTTTTTTGAGAGGTCAGCTCCAATGATGTCTGTTTTTTTCATAATTTTGTTTTAGAACATTAATAAATAAGTTGCATAGCCTAAGACCTTTAATTAGTCTTGAAGGACTTAACATTCTAAATGGGCCTTTGCAACCAGAATGGAAGGTGGGGACTAATACGCGGAATAGATCTCGAATCTGGGCCTCCGTTAAGTTCACCCCACTTTCCTTCTTTAAAACTAAGAATCTTTAAATTGTATTTGGCCTTATGAAGTCTAAAGGTATCCGCTTCTCCCTCTCTCCGCGTGAACCAATCCTCCATGTGAATCCAATGTCACAAATAGTTTAATTTAGATATGTTAACTTTGCGTAGGTTTAATTAACATTGCCTTTCAGTTTATTTATCAGCATACAAAAGAGCGGGATTAGCAATTGGAGATAGAGATTATAACTGTAGCCGGCCTCACAATTGGCGAGCCGGTAACCAGTTTCACGGATATTGTTTTAGCGGTAATCAGTTTTACCTTATTTGCGCGTATTAAAAATAGGCTCAACGAAAGCTTTTTTAATAACTCATGGCGCATGTTTTTCCTATTTATGGGGGTTTCAACGGGTATTGGCACATTTGCGCATGCATTGAATGGAACAGATTCAATACAATTGTGTAATAGCTTATTTATGGCAATGACCATATGTAGCAGCTTTGCTGTATTTTTTGCCCTAAAGGCAACTATTTTTTTTACGAGTTTGAATTACCTAACCAAAAAAATATTCAATTGGATTAATTTGTCATTATTAATCATTTTCTTGATTTATACGCTAGGCACCAACAACTTCGAAATTTTTAAAATGCATGCCGCTGCAGGATTGTTGCTAATCTTTATCACCCATTCTATCGCCTGGTGGCGGAGTCATACCGGCAGTGGTTGGATTATGGGAGGTATGGGCATTTCCTTCGTTACTGTCTTGGTGCATACGAAACAATTCTCCTTTAGCCCTTGGTTTAATTATAAGGACATTAGCCATGTTATCATGATGGCAAGTCTGGTGCTAATCTACAACGGTGTTCACATGATGAGTGAAAACCTGAAATTGAGCGTTTTTAGGGCGAATATGAGTGCGAAAGAGGATTAAACAGCCTCGAGGCTATTTATCGAATCACAATGGTGGTCGGTGAGAAACACCAACCACGGCTTGCGTGGGACAATTTGGAATTAATTTTTGCAACTAATAAAAGTACTGATCCTACTGTAATTTCATGAATAAATTCACGGCTACGGCGTCCAATTTAGATTACACCCGGTGCGCCGTGGTTGGTGTTTCTC
>JANMLV010000029.1:0-1739 GCA_031372705.1 Bacteroidota bacterium
CAAATCCTGTGCTATTTTCATTTTGAAATGTTCCAACTTCCATAAATTTACTAACCTCGTCGAAGCCGATTGCGTTAAACATAATAACAGAACCAATAATGCCAACTGCTGTATTCACCAAATAAAAAGTATTTCTGATTACGGCATGGTTCAGATTGATGAGCTCGTTACGTTCGGTTACTATTTTTATTTTCATTGCTCGCTTACCTAAAGTTGCTCCGTATAGCCCCTCCATAAATATCTTATAGGCAATATAAACAAAACTAAGACCTATTGCTAATGGAAGACTCTTAATATTCATTAAATTAATGTATGAAAGCACCATTACAGGCACCATAACAAAAAAATCGATTATTGCAGCGCCTACGCGTTCCCAAAATCCTGCATATTGCATTTGAATTTGATCTTCAACAACCTGTTCCTGATCGAGTATATTGTTTTCCATAATTTTGTTTTTTCAAATATATCAAATTTTTATAATCCAAGTACAATTTTAGCTTTTAATAAAGCAATAACTGTTAAGGAATCCTTAATTTCTCCGGACGATAACATGGCAAATGCTTCTGAAAAGGGGATTTTTTTTATTATCAAATCTTCATCATCATCAGGGTCCGGGTCGCATGGTGTAAGGTCTTCAGCCAAATAAATATAGCCATACTCATTGGTAACCGAATTGGAAACTTGTATTTCTTGCAATAAAGTCCACTTGTTGGCAAGTAAACCGGCCTCTTCTCGCAATTCCCTTTGAATGTTCATGAGTGGGTCTTCATTTTTATTGCCGCCGCCTTCGGGAATTTCCCATGTATATTCGTTAAATGGATAACGATGTTGACCGATTAAATAAATATTGCCTTCCGCATCAATTGGTAAAACACCTAAGGCATAGTTTTTAAATTGCACTACACCATAAATAGCAGGAAATCCTCCGGGATTAATTACATCATGCTCCTCAATATGTATCCACGGATTGGTATATATTTCTTTCACCCGCAATGTTTGCCAAGGTTGTTTTATTTTATCTTTCATAATGCATATTATAAGATATAATTTTGAATTAATTCGTGAACACCTTCACCGGCATTCTTTTGTATAAAGTTAATATTTTTATTGCGTTGCATTTCAGGTATTTCAGGATTTATTACATGGATGGGAATTTGGGCCGGAGCATAATACAACAATCCTGCAGCAGGATATACCACCATGCTCGTGCCAATAATAACCAACATTTCTGCTTTTTCAACAATCCGGATGGCGGGTTCCAACATTGGTACTTCCTCGCCAAACCATACAATATGTGGACGCAATTGGGCTCCATCACTTGCTAAATCGCCTAATTGAATATCAGTATGCATTAACGTAATTAAATCATCATCGTTTACACTTCTTGCTTTTAATATTTCTCCATGTAAATGTAAGATATTTTTACTGCCGGCTCTTTCATGCAAGTCGTCAATGTTTTGGGTAATAATATACACATCATGCAAATTATCTAATTCCGCTAATGACAAATGCGCTTTATTTGGCTTTGCCAATTGCACTGCTTTTCTTCGCTGATTGTAAAAATCTAAAACGAGTGATGGATTCTTGTGCCAACCTTGAATGGATGCCACATCCATGATGTCATAATGTTCCCAAGTGCCGCCAGTATCGCGAAAAGTATTTATGCCACTTTCCTTGCTAACACCAGCACCTGTGAGAACTACAATCATTTTCATTGGATGAGTTTACCAACCTAGAAT
>JANMLV010000147.1:0-6236 GCA_031372705.1 Bacteroidota bacterium
CACTTATGTTGGATTTTATTTCAAGAAAGGTATGTGGCGTTTTCAGGAAAAAGTGTTTGATGATGTATTGGAACAAGCGCCTGATAATACACCGAAGCGCGATGGTGTAGACCCGAATATTTACATCAAGGAATAACATTATTATTTATTCGCTAACAAGCTCAGCAGAATTGAAGTAGCAACACCTGCATTTAAAGATTCTGCTTTACCGAAACTTGGAATTGTAATTCTTTGTTGAATTAGTGACAATATTGATGCACTTATTCCGTGTGATTCGCTGCCAATTACAAGTATACCTTGTTTATCAAATTGAAAACCATAAACTTGCTGACCATCCAGCGTAGCGGCAACACAAATATGTTTATTTGTTGCAATAAAAGCATGTAAATCAGTATATATTGTTTTCACGTGGAATATACTGCCCATAGTGCTTTGCACAACCTTCGGATTATACAATTCAACACAATTATTACTGCAAACAATAGTGCTTATTTCAAACCAATCGGCAGAGCGAATAATGGTGCCCAAATTGCCCGGGTCGTTAATTCCATCTAAAGCTAAAATCCAATTATCACGAACTTCAATATCTGCAATTGTATAAGTTCTTTGCTTAACAAGTGCCATAACGGGCGGTGCAGTGCTTAGTGATGATATCGTATCTAAATCTTTTTGCTTGGCTATTTCAACAGCCACATGAGCAGGCAAAGTAGCTTTGTTGTTGACTATCCACTCATCGGTAGCAATTAAAAGGGTCATATCCTCGTTTCCCAACAGCGCCTCTGTGACTAATTTATCGCCTTCTATGATAAATTCATCATAATTTTGCCTATACTTTTTAAGCTTTAAGCTTTTTAGATGTTTTATTTGAGCGGTCGTCAACATATAAACTCCTTGTTTCGGTTAATAGCGGTATTAATTACAATTTCTCCGTTTGTAACCGGGTGCAATTCTACTAAATATCTTAAAGATAACGAATACCTGTACAAAGATACCGAAATTGCTTTCCAACAGCCGGTTGCAGTTGGCGAAGACTCTGCAAAGCTGGCAGAAGGGTTAGTAGACTTAAGCAAGTTGAAGCCAAATGAGAAGCTATTGGGGCTGTTCCCATTAAAAACTTGGTTATATGCTATTGGAGATACAGGCATTGATCATTTTATTAAATATCAAGAAGTATATGACACACGTTTTTTGTTCGTGGTAGACTACGATAAAATGTTGAAAAACATTCCTCCTTTAGCAAATCCTGACAGTCGTTTGCGCAATTGGTTAACAAATAAGGTTGGCGATGAACCGCAATTAATTGATTCAGCACAAATTTTTGAAACAGAGCAACGCATAAATAATTTTCTTTACAATCGCGGATATTTTTATAATACGGTGGGTTCAACGGTTAGTTATGATACGCTCAAACAAACAGGTATTGTAACTTATCAAGTTTCGTTGGGTACACTCTATCGCATGAAAAAAGTTTATTATGAAATAAGTGATAAAGGATTATTAAATAAAATAAATCAAATTCCTGTTAAAAGTCAATTGGAAACCGGCAAGCCGATTGATGTTGATTTATTGAAAGCCGAACGCAATAGGTTGAGTGACAACCTTAGAAATGTTGGCTATTATCGCTTTCAGAAGGAATATATTTATTTTGAAGTAGATACAGCGTCAGGAACAGATTCACTTGATATTTATGTGAAAATAAGTAACCCGGTAAACGACACCGTGCACCATCCGTTTGCGATTAAAAACATATACGTATATCCCAATGCAACAATCGATTACAATGCAGGCATATTACCTGATTATGCGCGCCATTTCACCGACAGCACCTATGTAAAACCGCCGAGCAAAGCCAAAGCAATTAACACCTATATAAATGCCGATACCACTGCGGAAGGGAAGGAAATGGCTGCAAAATACTTAGCAGGTGATTTGTCGAAAGATGCCATTCTAAAATATTATTTGGCAAGAGACTTTTCGATGAATAAATTTTTCCGCGTAACATCTTCAGGCAAGGTGAAATCATCGCGACAGCCAAAATTGCGTTCAGATTATTATTTAATAAACTCCCCTAACGATTATACTGCAAAGTCGATTGCAAACAATGTGTTTATTAATCCTGAAAATTATTATTCCGATTCATTAATTCAGCGCACGGTAGCATCTTTTTCTACTGTTGGCATTTATAAATACGTAACTATTCAGGCGGAAGAATTATGGGATTCGACTTCCTATTTGCAATATATAAACTTACTTATAAGGTTAGACCCATTGCCAATTCGCTCGGTTGCGTTTGAGGTAAATGCCAGTACAACTTCCGATTATTTATTGGGTAACTCCGTAAACATGAGTTATACGCAAAAGAATTTATTTCACAATCTTGACCAATTAAAATTCAACGTTAAAGCCGGTATTGAAACACAATTAGGAGGCGAACAAACTTTTATAAACACATCAGAACTCAATGTGGGTATGGCACTCAGCCTACCGCGATTTATGTGGCCTGCGCCGGTTGATGTTCCAAAACGATATTTCCCGAAAACCGATTTTAAAGTAAATTTCAATTATATAAATCAGATAAATGAATTTACTTTATATAATACCACATTTGAATATGCCGTTTCTATTTTCGAAAATTCCGGAAAAAACAAAGCTCAAAAACAGCATATTTTTAAAATGCCGATACCCACAATCAATTTGGTAAAAGTGCCGCGCATTTCAGAAGCATTTCAAGCAGAATTAGACCAAAATCCATTGTTAAACCAGAGCTTTGAAGAGCAGGTAATTATGGGTTATGGCTACACATTAATATTGAATACGCAACCAACAGGTTATCATGTTTTCGACCATTATTTGCGTGCTTCAGCCGAATTGAATATGCCATTTTCTGATTTTATAAGGGTAGATGCTGATTATCGCTCCTATATAAACTTTAATCCTTCAAATCGACTCGTTTCCAGAGCATCGTTTGGCCTTGCAACGCCATATTGGTGGGTTAAAGATTCTACCTCACTTTTTTACACTGAAGTTATTCCGTATGTGAAGCAGTTTTTTAGCGGAGGTGCATATAGCGTTCGCGCATTTACGGTTCGAAAACTTGGTCCGGGTGGATATGTAAACTACGACACAACAAGCTACATTCGGGTTGACCAAGTTGCTGATTTTAAATTGGAATTTAATTTCGAATATCGATTCGATATTATATCCATTTTAGAAGGAGCCATTTTTTGTGATATCGGCAACACATTTACGCTAAAAGACGATCCTTTCCGCGCACATGCACAATTTAAAATCAACGATTTTTATAAATTGATGGCTGTTGGTCCGGGCTTGGGATTACGACTCGATTTCAGCTATTTTGTTATTCGAATTGATGCTGCATATCCCCTTTATGACCCGGCTTTAGACGGTCCATATCGCCAAGAAATTTATGATTATTACGAATCGGTAGACTTTAGCATTCCTGCTAAAAAGATTGCTATCAACCTCGCAATCGGATATCCTTTTTAACAAAATCAAATTTTAATTAGTGACTGCAGGTGCAGGTTTTTGAATAATAATCAAATCCCTTTGTCTGCCAATTTGTGCAGGGTCAGGAGTGGTTGCGGTGCGAGCGGGCCCAATGTTTTGAGAGCCCTCTGCACACAACATCTGTTGTACATTTTTTATCGCTTTCATAGCTCTCGGTTTTAATTAGTTTAAGCATAATTTCAATGCTTATAAATACAATATCGTGCCAAATCCAAATTAACATCTTCATATTTAAGTCAATTTAGCTGTACAGCTCAACAAAATGCACTTTCCTTTGTATCTTTAACACAACAGCGAAATCTATGAAAAGAAGCTTTTTTGTTTGCGTGATAATCCTTTGCTACATCGCCAATAATGCTATGTATGCGCAACTTTATATTTACAATTATAATATTCCGGTTACGCAAAATGGCAGGACATTAAAATTTCCATTTGCAGGCGGATTAAATAATCCTCAATTTTCAAGCAGCGATATTAATCTGGATGGCAAAAACGATATTTATATTTTTGATAGAGCGGGAGGTAAATCTTTAGCATTAATTAATGAAGGATTAACCGGAGAAGTAAATTACTTTTATTGGCAACAATATGAACAACGATTTCCGGCTATGCAAGATTGGAGTATTTTGATAGACTACAATTGCGATGGCGTTGAAGATATTATTACAGGATTTGACACAGGCATAAAAACATATTTAGCATCAGTTGATGGAACAAATATTACTTACACCGAAGATGAAAGTAAATTGCAATTTACCGAAGCCGGATTCTTTTTTGATATACCGGTTGGCAATATTGATATTCCAGGTTTTGCAGATGTTAATATGGATGGCGATATCGATTTACTCACATTTTATATTGTTGGCGGTGTAATTGATTATTATGAGAACCGACAAATAGAAGATGGATTACCTTGCGGCACTTGGGCGTTAGAACATGTTAATTCTTGCTGGGGAAATATATATGAAAGTGGAATTACTTATGCTGTAGACCTAGATGTAGAATGCAAAGGAATAGTAAATGCAACCGCTGCAACAGCAGATGGCATGCACGCCGGTTCTACATTTATGATTTTTGATGAAGATGCCGACAATGATATGGATATTGTTTTAGGTGATTTAGCGTTCGACAATTTAAATAAACTCACCAATGGCGGTGATAATACATTCGCAAATATTGTAGCACAAGACACCACATTTCCGGAATATGATAGTCCTTACAGTGAGCCTATTTTTCCTGCAGCTTTTTTGTTGGATGTAAATAACGACGATAAAAAAGACATGTTGGTATCACCCAATAATGTGAACCAAAGTGATAATTTTAAAAATGTAGCGTATTATAAAAATGTTTCAAGTGATGATACTTATGTTTTCGACTTTCAAATAGATTCATTATTTGTAAATGATATGATAGATTTAGGAGAAGGCGCATTTCCGTCATTTTTCGATTATAATTATGATGGTCTTGAAGATTTAATTATTGGCAACTATGGTTATTTTGAAAGTGGCGATAACAAAGGAAAAATTGCTTTATTTGAAAACTCAGGTACTGCTACTGCGCCTCAGTTTAATTTAATTACACGCGACTTTGCAGGAATTTCGGCATTTAACTTTAATAATATTATAACAACCTTTGGCGATATGGATGGCGACGGTGATGCAGATATGATTTTAGGAGAAGAAGAAGGGTTTATTCACTATTTCAAAAATATTGGTCCTCCTGATGGGCCCGCTTCATTTATTTTATTTGGTGCCAATTATCAAGGCATTGATGCCGGCCAAAATGCAGCACCGCAATTGATAGATATTACCAACGATGGACTTAATGATTTAATTATAGTCGAAAAAAATGGCAACTTGAATTATTATCATAATACAGGAACTGCTGCTGCACCTATATTTACATTAGAAAGTGAATTTTGGGGAAATGTTGATGTTAGAACCGTGGGTTCGTTAACAGGACATGCCATTCCGAATTTGTTTAAAACAACAACAGGTGCTTATGAATTATATGTTGGCTGCGAATCGGGCACCATTTATTTATACGAACCAACTGCCGATTTTTCGGGCGCATTTACAAAGGTTACCGATAAATTTAATGCAATAGATGAAGGTAATTTTTCGAGTGTGGCAGTTACCGATATTAATGCAGACAATTTACCTGATATTGTTACAGGAAATCAAAGAGGTGGAATAACCTTTTATAGAGATGAGACTGCAGTTGCAATTAATTCGGAAATACCTGAAAATAGCAACATCAAGTCCTATCCAAATCCGGTTACCGATAATTTAATTATTGCAGCAACAGGCAATCAACAAATTGGACATGCGCTTATTTACAGTATTGATGGCAAACTCATGAATAGTTATTCATTTGATGCTGCCGACAAACAAATAATTAACTTAGGAACTTTTGAATCAGGCATTTATTATATTCAAGTTTGCGATATAAATAATGTTATTATTGGCATAGTTAAGTGCTGTAAATTGTAATTTATGAATAAGTGCTTTTTGGTAATACTTGCGTTAATGAATTTGACTTTGTATGGTCAATACATTCCCGATAATACTATTCCGGCAAGTCAATACGGCAATACTTTAAATTTACCTTTTACAGGCGGAATTTCAGCAGCACAATTTTCTGATATTGATATTAACAACGATGGCATTAACGATTTATTTATTTTCGATAGAGGTGGATGGAACTCC
>JANMLV010000112.1:0-8130 GCA_031372705.1 Bacteroidota bacterium
AAGTGTTGATGTTGACGCCGTATCGTGAATTACACCTTTCCAATTTTCAGGAATGCCAAAGGCGTCGCGCACCCATTCCATCATTTTTTCCTCTAATTCGGTTGCAGCAGGAGATGTTTCCCACACCATTGCATTTACGCCTAAACCTGCCGTAAGCATTTCTGCTAACACACTTTCAAAGCTGCTATTGCTCGGAAATAAAGCCATAAAGCCCGGATGCTGCCAATGTGTGATGCCCGGCGGTATAATTGTTTCAAAATCTCGAAAAATTACATCCATCGATTCACCCGTATTTGGAGCGTTTTCGCCAATTTGGGCCTTTATTGCACCGGGACTAATTTGTGATTTAACAGGAAATTTTTCAATATTGTCGAGGTAATCGGCAATCCAGTCGACGATTAAATGGGCTTGTTGACGAAATTCTGATTTAGAAAGCATACACTATGGATAAAAAATGGTTTGTAATTATTAATCCTGTTTCAGGAGGAAAATATGCGCCTAAGTTATGGAACAAAATTTTACCATATCTGCAGGCTGAAGATATTGCTTATGAAGCCGTGTTAACCGAATACATCGACCACGCCGGTATTTTGGTAAAAAAAGCATTGGCCGAAGGGTTTACCCATTTTATGATTATAGGAGGCGACGGCACTGCTAACGATGTTATAAACGGTATTTATTCTGCACAAATTAATACCAATACTATAACCGTAGCCATGTTACCCGCAGGCACCGGTAACGACTGGGTGAGAACAATTGGGGCATTTAAATTAGCAAGCGATATTCCGAAAGCAATTTTGCGCAACGAAACATTTTTGCATGATGCCGGTGTTGTAACCTATAAAAATGGTAACGAAATCGCGCAGCGCTATTTTATTAATATTGCCGGTTTAGGTTTTGAAGGCCATGTTGCAAAAAATATTTATGAAAGTAAAGGTTGGTTAAAAGGCACTAAATTGCAATACCAGATTTCAATATTGAAAGCACTCTTTATTTATAAACATACCTCACTAACAATAACGGTTGATGGCACAAATACAAAGCAATCGGCCTTGTCGGTGGCAGCCGGTATTTGTAAATTTAATGGGGGTGGATTAAAGCAATTGCCCAATGCAATTTTTGATGATGGACTATTAGATATGACTGTAATTGGTTCCATGCGTAAATGGCAAATGGTTGTCAATTTACCTAAGCTTCAAAATGGTTCACATGTTAAAGTAAAATCTGTAAGCACCTTTCGTGGAAAAAATATAAGTATTGATAGCGAACTGCCAATTTATATTGATGTTGATGGTGAATTTATTGGAACAACACCGGTAACAATTGCTATCTTGCCGAAATCAATTAATGTATTAAAATTTTAGGCTACTTAATTTTAGCAGTATTTATTTTTTTTGATAGTTGCTAATTCTCAAAGCAACATTTTCTCTAATGCCCAGCCAATATAAATTATAATCTGCCGGGTGTAAATTTTTGGGAACCAATAATTTACCGGGAACATTCGGCCTGGTTGCCCATATAATATCACCATGAATTTGAGCCGCACAAACATTCGGATAAATAGTTTGTCCATCGCGTCCAAGTCCGCCGCAATTTAAATTGTTTGATGCTAATCCTGCTTCGCGGGTAAAAGTAATCGGGTTGTGCACCACTACTTTATCACTGTTGGAAATCTGCATTTTTTCCTTTGGTTCATTCCCTTCCAAATAACTTCTCCAACTCACATAACAGCCCGTTTCATTGGCACTGTCGCAAGGCAATATATTCGAAAAATCGTAAGTATACACTTGCATGCCAACTAAATAAGCACATACTAATTGTTGTTGCAAGGGTTTGCCATCGAAAAAATCGCGGAGCAGCCATTTTGCATGTGTAGTGCCCTGACTGTGACTTGCAATAATTATTGGCCGACCATTATTGTAATGATCGAGATAATATTGAAAAGCTGTTTTTACATCTTGATAGGCTAATTCAAATGCTTTAATTGCATCCGGATTATCGAGTGAAAAGTATGCATTAAACGTTGCTTGTCTATATCTGGGAACATACACTTTGCAGCTGCCATTAAATACACTTGCCTGATGATAAATTGAACGGGTATCAACAACATCATTTAATTTTTTATCATTTACATCGGCATTCCATGCTTGTCTTGAAAAAAAATGTGTCGGATATATAAAAAACACATCTACATCGGCAGTTTGTTGTCCGTCGGTTAATAATATTGTTGAATTAATAGGAATGTGATCGGCCGAATCTTTTTTATCCGGTAATGCACTCCAATATTCGGTTTTTGCATAATCAGGCGCAGGTGGCATTTCGGCGGTTTCAAAATTACTTTTAACCGGCCTATATGCGCATGACGAAATGGCGATTGATAATAGCAATAAATTGAAAATAGTTTTGAGTTGCATAAGTTGAATTCCTATTCGTGTAATTTACAAGTGTTAAATACTGTATTTATTTCAATTCGGTTGCTGTAATTATAAAATCGGTCTCTCCCCAAATAACAAACTGCCAATACGAACAATAGTTGAACCCGATTCAACGGCAATTTGATAATCACTACTCATGCCCATCGAAATTTCGGTAAACGTGTTTGAGGTTGCGAAATGAGTTGCTTTTAATTTTTCAAATAAGTTTTTCAAATAATGAAACTCTTCTCGAATTTGCGTTTGGTCATCAGTGTTTGTCGCCATTCCCATCAATCCATAAATAGCAACATGTTGCATTTCTGCGAAACTATCGCTTGTTAATAAATGTGTAATCTCCATCTCATCCATACCGAATTTTGTTTCCTCAGTTGCAATATAGGTTTGTAATAAGCATGGTATCACACGATTGAATTTTGCGGCTTGTTTATTAATTTCTTGCAATAATGCTAAACTATCCACCGAATGAATCATATAAATCCATTCAGCAATGTATTTTACCTTGTTTGTTTGAAGATGTCCAATCAAGTGCCAACGGATATCTTTAGGTAAAACAGCTTGTTTGTCGCGCAGCTCTTGTACACGATTTTCACCGAAATCACGTTGTCCCTTGTCGTATAATGCTTGTATAGCATCAATAGGCTTGGTTTTAGAGACTGCCACAAGGCGCACATTTTTTTCGTTTAAGAACCTGTTGATATCATCAAAATTGCTCATTGTTGGCTAACTTAGCGCAAAAATAAATGCTTTTTACGTAATGAGGCTATCTACTATTTTTATTGCTGTGTTATTTGTGCTTGCCGGTGCCTGCAAACCGAAAAGTGAGTTTGAAGTTACCGAGGCAATGATAAACAGTGTGCCGGATTCTGTGTTGAGTGTGGAGCAAATGATAAATATTATGACAGATGTCCATTTAGCAGAGGCTTGGGCACAAGAAAATAAAAGAGATACCATACCTGCTGACGTGCGTTTGAAAGCTTATTACACCACAATTTTCAGTATTCATCAAGTTGAAGCTGAAAAATACAACAGCAGTTTTAAGTATTATTCCAATGATCCTGTATTAATGAATCATATTTATACTAAAGTTGTAGAGCAACTGAACATAATGGAGAGTAAACAATTAAAAGTTAAAAAATCGACTACAAATGAACAAGATAGTAAGCAACGCTGAAACAGCCATTCGAGATATTTTTGATGGAGCAACCATTATGCTTGGCGGATTCGGTTTATGTGGCATCCCCGAAAATTGTATTAATGCATTAGTAAAGCAAGGAACAAAAAATTTAACTTGTATTTCAAATAATGCAGGTGTTGATGATTTCGGAATCGGTTTAATGTTGCAACAACGGCAAGTAAAGAAAATGATAGCCAGTTATGTTGGCGAAAATGCGGAGTTTGAAAGGCAATTGTTGAGTGGTGAGTTAGAGGTAGAATTAATTCCGCAAGGAACGTTAGCTACGAGATGTATGGCAGCGGGCTACGGTATGCCTGCAATTTTTACTCCGGCAGGTGTTGGCACCGAAGTGGCTGATGGCAAAGAAACAAGGGAGTTTAACGGTAAAACATATCTATTGGAATACGCTTTTGAAGCTGATTTTGCAATAGTAAAAGCCTGGAAAGGAGATACGCATGGCAATTTGATATTTAAATCCACCGCGCGCAATTTTAATCCTTTAATGGCAATGGGCGGAAAAATTACCATCGCTGAAGTTGAAGAACTGGTGCCTGCAGGAGAATTGGATCCCAACCAAATTCATACGCCCGGAATTTATGTCCACCGCATATTTCAAGGTGTAAATTACGAAAAACGTATTGAGCAAAAAACAGTAAGAAGTTAATTTATTAAGCAAATAATCATGTTAGATAAAAATCAAATTGCAAAACGCATTGCCAAAGAATTAAAAGATGGGTACTATGTAAATTTAGGTATCGGAATTCCAACTTTGGTAGCCAATTATATTCCTGAAGGTATTTCCGTAACCCTGCAAAGTGAAAATGGATTGCTAGGAATGGGCCCATTTCCAACTGAAGCAGACGTTGACCCGGATTTAATTAATGCAGGTAAGCAAACAATTACTACGCTTCCCGGTTCTGCATTTTTCGACAGTGCACTCAGTTTCGGAATGATTCGCGCCGGTAAGGTAGATTTAACAGTTTTAGGTGCTATGGAAGTTGCCGATAACGGTGATATTGCCAACTGGAAAATTCCCGGAAAAATGGTAAAAGGAATGGGTGGCGCAATGGACTTGGTGGCCAGTGCAAAAAATATTATCGTGGCCATGCAACACGTAAATAAAGCAGGTGAAAGCAAACTACTTAAACGATGCACATTGCCAATTACAGGCTTAGGTGTTGTTAAAAAAGTGGTTACCGAACTTGGTGTATTTGATGTAACACCCGAAGGCTTTAAATTACTGGAACGCGCTCCGGGTGTTTCGGTTGAAGATATTATTGCTAAAACAGAAGGCCGCTTGGTAGTTGAAGGCGATATTCCGGAAATGAATTTATGAATGAACGTTCATTCACAATAGAGCAGCTATGATTTATTTTAATAACGAATACTTACATCGAAACGAATTTGTTGTTTCAGCAAATAATCGAGCATTCAAATATGGGGATGGATTATTTGAAAGTTGTTTAATAGTAAATCGACGAGCACCACTGCTCAGCTATAACTATGATAGGTTATTAAAAGGGATGCATTTGCTGGATATTAACTTACCTGGTAATTGGGATATAGCATTTTTTGATAATATAATTACTACGCTTTGCGCCAAATGGCAAATTGCTAACGCAAGATGTAAAATAACGGTTTGGCGCTCAGGTGGCGGACTTTATCAACCGGAGTCCAATGAACCGGATTTGTTAGTCGAAGTTTATGAACTTGCAACCCTACCTTTTGAACATAATAATAATCTAATCACACTTGGCTTGTATGATGAAATACCGCGATTAATTCATCCAATTTCAGCTTGCAAAACAGCAAATGCACTGCCATATGTTTTAGCAGCCAATTATGCTGCCGTGCACAAAAAAGAGGATGTTATTTTATTGAATACTGCAGGCTTTATTGCTGATGCTATCAGCTCAAATATTTTTATCGTTAAAAATAATGCTGTTTATACAACATTGCCATTAAATGGGGGCATTGAGGGCACAATGCAAGCTTATATTTGCGATAACGCCACAAATTTGAACATTGCTGTTTCACGCATCAACATGACGGTATCAGAGGTGTTGGGTGCAGATGAAGTGATGCTTACAAATGCCATTCAGGGTATTAAGTTTGTTGGAAAGTTTCAGGATAGCATTTATACGAACAATTTTAGCGCTAAATTGTTAAAAAATTTAAAGGTGCGCATTTTATCTCAATGATTGCTTTTTAACATAATTTGAATTTATTTTATTGAAACCACAAATTACCATTCATTGGTTTAGACGCGATTTGCGTTTGACAGATAATGCTGCATTATATAATGCACTTACTGCTAATAGTAATGTTTTACCCTTATTTATTTTCGATAAATTAATTCTCGATGAACTGGAAGATAAATCGGATGCAAGAGTTAATTTCATTTTTAATACGGTTTTGTATTTGCGATTACAACTGCGCAAACTGAAAAGCGATATCTTGATTGAATATGGTGACCCGTTAGTTGTGTGGAAGCAGTTGATGGATAAATACGATATTAAAGCCGTTTATACTAATCGCGATTTTGAACCTTATGCCTTGCAAAGAGATAATCATGTTCAATTATTACTCGCAAACCATAACATCCCTTTTAAAACATTTAAAGATCAAGTTGTTTTTGAATATAAAGATGTATTAAAAGACGATGGTAAACCTTATACCGTTTATACACCATATAGCAGAAAATGGAAATTGAAGTTAACCGCTAAAGACTTGGAGGGATATCCATCTGAAAAATTTGTTAGTTCATTTTATAAAACGGCACCGTTACCGGAAATTTCATTGTCCGACATTGGATTTAGCCGGTCAACAATACCAATTCCGAGTTCGGATATTAATTTAGCAATTGTAAAAAATTATCACAACACACGAGATATACCTTCGCTTAATGGCACAACACGACTCAGTATTCACTTGCGATTTGGAACCATCAGTATTCGCAAATTAGCAGCATCTACACAATTATTAAATGAAAAATATTTTAACGAATTAATATGGCGCGAATTTTATCAAATGATATTGGCGCATTTTCCGCATGTGGTAACTAATTCGTTCAGACCTGAGTACGACCGCATTGTTTGGCGTAATAATGAAGCAGAATTTAATGCGTGGTGCAGTGGTAATACCGGTTTTCCAATTGTAGATGCAGGTATGCGCGAATTAAATACTACAGGATTTATGCATAATAGGGTGAGGATGATTGTTTCCAGTTTTTTGACAAAAGATTTGCTTATCGACTGGCGTTGGGGTGAGGCTTATTTTGCAAAAAAATTATTAGATTTCGATTTAGCAAGTAATAACGGTGGTTGGCAATGGGCTTCAGGTTGCGGGGTAGATGCCGCTCCTTATTTCCGCATATTTAATCCACAGTCACAAACTTTAAAATTTGATCCCGATTTGGTGTATATCAAAAAATGGATTCCTGAATTAAATGAACTAAGCTACGCAAAACCAATTGTTGACCATGCCTTTGCCCGTGAGCGCGTTTTGAAAGTATATAAACAAGCCTTAGCTCGTTAACCTTTTGTTTGAATTACACAGATTTATTCCCTTTGCTTGCTGCTGCTATAAAAATTATTTTTTGTGTTAATGTCAAAAATCACAATTAAATGTGTATCTTGACATCAAATAAATCCTTATATTATGAAAAAAATGAGACTCATATTAGGCACATTGCTGTTAACATTAACATCAATGACCGTTTTTGCAGGTAATACATCTTCGCAGGAACCAACAGCTGCAGCTGTATTTGAATTGGCTGGAACATTGAACTACGAATCTGCGGATATTTTAAAGCAGGAGTTTGAAAAACTTTCGGCAAGTGAAAAAGTAAACTTGATAAAATTAGCCGTAAATGATGCAAATGCAGCAAAAGAGATGGGTGCTGCCGATGCATCTGTAGGTTTGTATATATTAGCTGTAATATTGCCTCCACTAGCGGTTGCAATTTATACTGATTTTGGCACACCAACTTTATGGAACATATTATTCACCATTTTAGGATGGCTGCCGGGTGTTATTCATGCATTTTATATTTTGTCAAGCTATTAGCATTTAAATTAATTTAAGTTATTCAGGCGCAGTGATGAACTGCGCCTTTTTTTGTGCTGTAATATTTCAATTAGGTTGAATTAAGTTTTATTACTGCTGCTTAAGGCAGCCGAATTTTTCGACGGTTATTTTTTGGCTATTTATGGAATTTCCGGTTGTGAAGCATCCTAACTTCAAAACTTATACAATGAACCGAATAATCATGCTATTTTTAACGCTTGCAGGCTTGCAGCTTAATGCACAAAAACAAATAATAGTGGAAGCTCCAATAGATAAAGCTACCGTATTTTTAACCGGAGCACAGCTTTTCCACACAGCATCTGTTTCGTTACCCAAAGGAACTTCAGATGTCGTTATTCAGGGATTATCAGCTAGTCTCGACGCAAACTCAGTGCAAGGGGGCGGCAACGGTGAATTTACCATATTAGATATTCAATATCGATTGTTTTATCC
>JANMLV010000205.1:0-8658 GCA_031372705.1 Bacteroidota bacterium
AGGTCAACTTGGGTGGCACTTAACTTATTAAGAGTCTCTTTCTTGCGCGACTTATATTTAGTTATACCCGCAGCTTGTTCAAACAACTTTCTGCGCGAATTGTCCTTATCATGCAAAATATCATCCAACATACCCAACTCAATAATAGAGTAGGAGTCGGTGCTGATACCCGTATCTAAAAACAGGTTATGAATGTCTTTTAAGCGACAAGTAACCCCGTTTATGCGATATTCGCTCTCACCGGTCTTAAAGTAGTGGCGTGATACCGTTACAGTCGAAAATTCGGTCGCCAACAGGTTCCTGGTATTTTCAAACGTGAGGCTCACCTCCGCCATGCCCGACGATTTTCTGTTTTTGGTTCCGTTGAAAATCAGGTTTTCCATCTTCTCCGTCCGCAAGGCAGTAGGCTTTTGCTCACCCAATACCCACCGAATAGCATCCACCACATTCGATTTTCCGCAACCATTCGGCCCCACAACGCCCGTTATGTTTTCATTAAAATGGAGCACAGTCTTATCTGCAAAACTCTTAAACCCCTTAATTTCTAATGTGCTTAGTTTCATATTCTTTCCCTTAGGCTACAAAGTAAATGTAATGACTTGCTATCATCAAAAATGAAGTCAAATTAAAATCAACAATCGTGGATAACTTTAACTTGCGTTCACGTTACCGGTTCACCTAAGCAACCTGTTCCGCCCTGAAAACGTCGACTTAGGCTATTGAAAATGACAAAGCAAATGTGCGTATTATATTACCTCGATATACAAAAACTAACTACCTTCGTTCCATGCCAGATTTTGTAAGCTCCATATTAATGCTCCTGTTTTTGATTTTTGTTGTGAACGCAATTGGGCGTTTCTTTAAAAAAATGGTTGGCAAAGGAACCGATGCTAAACCCGGCAACACCAACTCGCCGCAAAAGCCGAAGTCTACTTTTCAGGATATGATGAAAGAGTTCCAAAAAAAGATGGAAGAAGCTCAAACAGGTCAAAATATTCCACCATATGCCCAGCCTGAAGTAGTTGTTGCAGCACCTAAAAAACCGGTGGTTAAACAACAGCAAACAATTGTTAGGCATATTGAAACAGGCGAGGAGAAGGAAAGAAAAGCGCACGCAGAATATCAACAATTTATTCGTCAAGAACGCAAAAAAGAACACGACGCCGAAGAGAGCCGACTCACCAATAAAATTTACGCCATAAAAAGTCATGAGGAAGAAGTAACAGAACCATTCGAACTCGATTTGCGCAATGCAATTATCGGCAGCATTATTTTAGAACGTCGTTATTCGTAAAGAAACTGAACAGTATTTCTTGTTTGTTGCTCCAACAAAACAGTTTTGCCTTCTGTCAATTTTAATAAAATATGCGCATTGTAATGTCTTACCGTTAGCAATTGCAAATTATTATTTTCTTTAAGCGCAACTTCCGTATAAACCGCGCGCAATTCATTAACAACCGGTTCAATTAAATACTTATTGTAATCTACCACAACGGACACCGATTGTGCAGCAATTTGAATTACGTTAATCCGCAATTTATGCTTTAAAAAGATGGCATAAATATTTGCCATTTGCATCTCACCAACAAACGTACTTTTTGACGGCACAATAGATATTAATGTCTGATTACTTTTATGCATAATAACCGGCGGATAAGCAATAAATTTATCGTTCGTTTTAATTACGGTTCCCGCTAATTCGGGATGCAAAAACGATTTTACATACAGCGGAATCGTCTTTATTTGCAAGGGTTGTATCGTTTTCGGGTGAATTACAGATGCGCCGTAATAAGTCATTTCAATGGCTTCGTAATACGTGAGCTCAGGTAATTTAACCGCATCAGTAAATAATTTAGGGTCGGCATTTAAAACACCCGGCACATCCTTCCAAATCCAGAGTCCTGATGCATCTAAACAAGCAGAAAAAATAGCACCTGTATAATCGGAACCTTCACGACCTAAAGTAGTGGTGTAACCGTTCATCGTGCTGCCAATAAAACCTTGTGTAACAATGTGACCTTTTTGTAAAAGCGAAGGTATTTTTGTAGCTATATTTTCGGTGGTCGATTCCCAATCAACTATACCTGCTTGCCAAGTGTCATCCGTTAAAATTAAGGTGCGTGCATCCACCCAAGTATTGGTAATAGTAATGCTATTTAAATAGCTGCTTAAAATGCTCGACGAAATTAATTCCCCAACCGATACTATTTGATCATAATATTTAGGGAAAGGCATTTTCCGATTGCCCTCAATATGTTCAATAATTAAATCGATAAAATAATTGAGCTCAACATGAATATTTAAATCGTGAATAATGGTTGCATGATACTCCCGCAATGTAGTTAACGCATCGTTATAATTTTTGCCATCGTAGCCAAGCTTAACAATAGTTTCCAATGCATTGGTAGTTTTACCCATTGCCGAAACAATTATCACGATATTTTCACCCGGAAATCGGTTAATAATGGTGCCTACATTTCTAACCCCATCAGCATCTTTTACCGATGCGCCACCAAACTTAAAAACATTCATGCCGCAAAGATAATTGCGTTACATTTATATCCGCTCGATTGCGTGTTTAAATTTTTATATCGGAATTGCCAATCGGCAGGTAATCCAATCTGTTTGGAATTTGGATTGATATTTTTCATAAAATTTTATGGCAGGTTCATTCCAATCCAGCACCTGCCATTTCAAAAATGTATTCAATTTTGTTGCTTCGCCTACAACCGCTTCAAAAAGTAATTTACCAAATCCCATTCCTCTGTAGCGCTCATCCACCACAAAATCTTCCAACCAAACATAAGGCCCCTTCCAAGTAGAATAGGCAGTATAATACAATGCCATGCCAACTATTTCGCCGGTCGCAGTAGCTTCGGCAACAATCACATCAAATTTATTCAACTCAAAATCCCGCACATAATCGCCGGCCGTAGTAATCACCTCCTCCGCCGCTTTTTCATAAACCGCCAATTGTTGCACCAACCCATGAACGGCATACATATCGGCACTTGTGGCTTTTCTGATTTGAATTTGCATGGGGTAAAAATAAGGGGAAAATGAGAAATGTTGTGGGTGAGGGGGTGGGGAATTGAAACGATGTGGAGATATAAACTTGTTCTACTTCAGCGACGCAGTCCTGAAGTGAACTAGTTCAGGTTTGTGTGAATTGTATGGAAAACGAATTAGATGAAGAGTGCGGAATTGAAAAGACGTCGAGATATAAACTTGTTCTACTTCAGGAGAGCAGGAACATTGTTGATCCACTGGCAATGCGTGCCTGCTTTACGCTGCAAGCTTTGCTGAAAAAGCAAAGGCTTTACGCTGCAATCAGGGCTAATCGGAAATTTATTGGAAACTTTAGTAATCAATTTTCGTAGTGTTTGTGTTAGGTTGTGACAGGGTAGATTGTGGGAAAGATTGAGGAATTTGGGTAGGAGTGTTTATTGGTGGGGATTATGGGTAATGGATGGTTAGGGAAATGTGACAAGGAGGAGGTTAACGGTTTTCGGTGAATTTGAAAATTCTGATTGGAAAGGTAGGGATGGATTGGTATTTTTGATATTGGATGGGGTAAAGTTCGTTTATTAAGACAAATTGGCGTCATAGGGGATGTAAAAAGTGCACCGATAAGCAAGTTACAGACAATTGAAAAGACCGACATAACAACAAATTAAAAACATTAATTAAAAAATATGATAGCAATCAAATCAATTTTAAAAGACGAAAGAATAAATGCGTATAATGTATTGATTGAAATATCTATTAACGAATATCTTAAGTTCGCCAAAAACGTCATTGACAATAATGAATTCCAAAGAAAGAAAGTAATAAAATCTAAAATAAAAGAGATTCTCAAAGACGACCTTCTGAGAAATTGCTTAATTCCTTCTATCGTTCTTGCAGTGTCAAACGAAAATATTAAGACTATAAAGGATGAAAATGATACGCAAACATCCAAAGAGATTATAAATAATGCAATTGGTTCCAATGAAATCCTAATTATTGATGGATTGCAAAGAACATATGTGCTTTTAAACTTGGAGGAAGATTTAATCAAAAATGGTGATGAAGATGCTTTGAAAAAACTTTACAAGCATAAAATACGAGCAGAAGTCTATTTGGGTTTAAACAGAATTGGCTTATTATATCGAATGATAACTCTCAATACAGGACAAACAACTATGTCTACTAGACATTTGATGGAAATTTTATACCTTGATTATGCTAGAATTGGAGTAAATGGAATAAAACTAATCAAGGACAAAGAAGAGACTCAAATTAGTTTGAATACAGATGAATTCAGTTTCAAAACAATTTTAGATGGATTCAATTCATATCTTGAAAAAAACGAAAGCTTAATCGAGAGGACAGAAATCTTAGACAATATTAAGAGTCTTGACGTTATTAAGGATGAAGAAATTAATAAGGACTTATTTAAAGACTTTCTCCTTATATATAAAGTAATGCTTGATCAATTAGTTTTAAAAACAAATTCTTGGAAATATAATACTGACAACATACAAGATCAGGCGTTGAAATTGAATACTAACGCATTTGGGAAATCTATTCTAGATATATTCAAAAAGTCACAAGCTTTAACTGGTTTTGGAGCAGCTATTGGTCATTTAAAGGAAGCAAAAACTTTAAATTTAACTGACATTCAGAGGATGTTACCCAACATTACAGCCGAGAATGATGATTGGAATACTGCTTTATGTCATCTCTTGAAGCAGCTTGACTTAGTAAAAGAAAAATCAAAAAAAATTGGAAATGACCAGCGGTATTTTTTTAAATTTTTCTTCCGTGGATTGTTAAATCCTGACTCTGACCAATATCTAAATTTCAACAAATCTTCAGACTTCGCTTTTAATCGAACCAGAGAAGATAAATTCTAGTTCAAATGCTAATAATAAAAGATACTCTTCCATCAACTGATACTCATGAATTTAAACTGTCAAGCGTTTTTATTGATAGTAAAATTTCATTTGAACTTAAAAGTGATACTTATGAAGGCGTGAGTATAAATTTCACATTAGAATACCCTAAAGCAAAAATACCTACAGGTTATTCTGTAACTGTTCATCTATTTAAAAACAAGCAATTTTCACAAAAGGATATTATTGATTTAAGAGTGAAAGAAATTTCAAACAATAGTGGTAAAATCGGCTATTTTATTCGTCTAGATGCACTATTTGAAAAGGAAGTCTTACAATTAAATCCCCACATATACCCATATGCTTATTACGCAATAGAACATCTCTTTTCGTCAGAAATTAGCTTACAAACCAAATCTTATGAACTAAATTCAAGCCCACCGCTTATTAGTGATTTTTTTGATGACGAAACAATTATTTTAGTTATATGCAATGAGTATGCAAATGTTTTAAATGATTTCACAATATCAAATTATTTAGCACCATTATTTTTAAGTGGATTTGTGAAGTTTGAAAACACAAAAGGAATTGACGTTTTTAACGAAAATGAATTAATAAAAAATAATTTTGATAGCATTAGGCGCATTGCAAGACCCGATGGCGCTTATGTTCTAAAACTTACGTCACCAATAGAACTGTTAACAAAAGAAACTTTCATACCATATTTATATCAATATCTATTACAGTATAAAAGTGACACAATAACTAGATTCATTACCTTATATCAAATTATTGAAATCGCTATTTCAAAAATATTTCATTTAAAAGTTCAAACTAAAGTGTGTGCCAATTTAAATAGTTTGACGAGTTTCCAACTAAAAGAATTTCTTGGAGACATACAAAAAGAAAAATCACGAATAATTGCCTTATTTAATGATTACGCGCGGCCAACTGAACCTTTAGAAAGCCAACTTAAAGATGCAATCAAGGATTTTTTCATACATGTCATAGACCCGGTAGTGTAAAATAAACTGTGTCAAAGTTGTTTTCATATTGGGTAATGTCAACCGGAGCGAAGTTCTTGGGTAAAAATATTGGGGGCTCGACCCTGACTATTCCGACCCAGTTAAAAATGCACAGTTTACATTAGCAGATATTTTTTATGACTATAGAAACAAACTGGTTCATAATTACAGACTTATTCATACGCCTGGAATTGATAACCGATTGACACAAAATAAAATGGAATTAATTAACGATTTAACAGAAATATTTATTTCACAAATCATTTCTAATTTCAAAGCCGTATAGACTTAAATGATTTAATCGCCATAAAAGAATTGGGATACATCTAAAACGCAAGCTGTTAAAAGCTGCTACAAGAATTTGACGGTTAATTTGTTAAATGAAGATTTGAGCTTCATATCAAGTTCAACGATGTCAAACAGTTTAGTGCTTCGTATATACCAATTTCTTGCACCAGCAAGTCGTTTGCATAGAGTTTTAATGTTCTTTTTGAATAATCTCATATTCTTTAATTTTGCTTATTAACGTATTTATCGATTTGTATTTCAATAATTTTAGTGCCGCACTCTTATTCCACCCTGTAAATCGAAGAGCGCTCTCGATATTGTTTTTTTCGACATGTTTCCAGTTAAACATGAGATTATCGTGACTATCATGAATTCGGCTAGGCAGACTATTAATAGAAATGGAGTCATCATTATAAACATACATAGATTCAATCAAATTTTCCAGCTCCCTAATATTTCCCGGATACCGATACTGTAATAAGAATTCTAGTGCTGGCTTCTCCATTGTAAGCCGCGCTTTACGTTTAAATTTTGTTCTTTTGACCGCAAGAAAATGATTAATCAGTTCCGATAATTCTGATTGAGTCCTCTCTCGAAGTGCCGGCAAATGGAGTTCAGTGACTGTAAGCCTATAATATAGGTCCCACCGGAAGGCTTCCTTCTCACACAGGAGAGCCAAATTGCGATGAGTTGCACAAATTATACGCACGTCAACCTTCTTTGAAATACCGCCAATAGGTTGAATCTCTTTCTGCTGTAAAACCCGCAACAAGGATTGCTGCGTAAATGCAGTAATATCGCCAATTTCATCCAAAAATATTGTCCCACCGTCTGCTTCTTCAAACAAACCTTTCTGATCCTTCTCAGCTCCTGTAAACGCGCCCTTTTTGTAACCAAACAAGCGGGATTCTAATAATTGGTCTTGCATTGAAGAACAATTTACTACAATAAATGGCTTCTGTTTTCTTGGGGAATG
This sequence comes from Bacteroidota bacterium, assembly GCA_031372705.1. GTDB lineage: Bacteria > Bacteroidota > Bacteroidia > Chitinophagales > BACL12 > UBA7236. The sequence continues at coordinate 7,167 of JANMLV010000205.1, forward strand.
TTCATGAACAAAATTGGCCAGATGTTCTTTTCCGGTGCCTGTCTCCCCCGAAATTAGCAAAGTCACACCGTCCGCTTGGGCAATTTTTACGGCTTTATCATAAACAGGTTTAATTGAATTGGAAATAAGGTAATCGTCATTAATGTTTGCAGAATTGGATTCAATTATTGTTGCTGTATAAGGTAAGATTGACGGTTCAATACTGATTTCCAATAATTCCGGTACCTTACTTTTTGTAAAACGTGGGGGCCTAGTTTGAAACAATTTTGATTTTAAACTAAGTGACGTATGACAGATATACCAGGCGATTTGCATAGTTGAAGTGCCAGGTGAAAAGAAAATATCAATTTCGTCATCTTTAAGCTCCAATAACAGACGCTCCACCTTTGCTTTCACTTCAAATAAATCAATTACATCTGAGATATTCATATACTTTCCGAAGATTTTATTCTTGCGGTCAGGAAATGTAAGCTTCAATTCAGATTACCTTGATAAAGTAACGGCAATAGCTCTTGAAAAAGGATTAGGTATTTGTTTTATTCATAGTCACCCGGGGCCAGGGTGGCAGAGTATGAGTCATGACGATATTGAAGCGGAGCAATATCTTGCTCCTCAAGTTAAGTCTTCTACCGGCCTGCCATTATTGGGTATGACTGTGGGCAATGATGGAACATGGAGTGGAAGGTTCTGGGTAAAGGAATCTGCTAAAACTTACAAGAAATACTGGTGTGAATCTGTTCGCGTGGTCGGCAGGGGAATACGTATGTACTATAATGACAGAATCTTAAAACCGATAGGTCCGAAGGAAGAATTCGTGAGGACAATTTCGGCTTGGGGAATATCTAAACAGGCAGACATATCAAGACTACGGGTTGGAATTGTAGGTCTCGGTAGCGTAGGATCGATTGTTGCAGAAGCCTTATTGAGAACAGGACTTATTAATTTGACCTTTATTGACTTTGACCGAATTGAGAGGAAAAATTTGGATAGACTACTGGCCGTTAATAAAAGCGAAGTAGGTTGTTTTAAAATTGATGCAATAAAAAAAAGACTACAGGATTGTCAATTGAATGATAGCCTAAACATTGTTTCGGTTCCTTATAGCATTTGTGAAAAGACCGGTTCAGAGGCAGCCCTTGATTGTGACATAATTTTTTCATGTGTCGATAGGCCATGGCCTCGGTTCTTGTTGGATTGCTTGTCCTTTGCCAACGTAATACCGATTATTGACGGAGGGATTGATGCAAGTATAAACAAAGCGAATACAAATCTTGATCAAGCTAGATGGAAGGCACATACAACCGGGCCTGGTCGGATTTGTATGCAGTGCTTAAAGCAATATACACCAGAAGATGTTTCGCTTGAACAGTCAGGGCTGCTAGAAGATCCGAAATACATAAAAGGACTTTCTAAAAATCATTTTATTAACAGGGGCGAAAATGTTTTTGGATTTTGGCTTCGCTCCGTATCAGGGGGCTGGCGCAGCGCCTGG
>JANMLV010000212.1:0-33407 GCA_031372705.1 Bacteroidota bacterium
AACCTTTACCGGAACCATATCGATGACCGAAGCAAGTAATTGTGAGGTTACCCTAATATTAAACGAAGCAGCATCTACCGCAACCGTAACCGAAGATTTTGAGTTTACCACAACGGTACTCAATTTTGAAGAAGGCGGAGCGCCAACACAAACTTTTGAAGTAATTATTTATGGTGACGGCCTTATTGAACCGGATGAAGTTTTTACGATTGCCATAGCCAGCGTTGCCGGTAGCTGCACAATAGATGCCGACGCAGATGCAATGGAAGTGGTAATTGTAAATAACGATTTTGTTGGTATTGATGAATTTGCCGCAAACGGTATTCAACTCTACACTTACGCCAATGCCGTATATATTTATTTTAATGCATTTGATGCTAACCTCGGCAGCAATTTCCAATTGTTAGATGCAAGCGGTCGCGCAGTATTTAATGCTGATTTAAATAATGCACAAAATAAATTTACATTGACTAATTTACCTTCAGGTGTTTATGTGGCACGCATAACTTCCGATGGAAAATCTATGGATAAGCAAGTTTATTTGAATAATTAATTTAATAAACCGGTAAGTATTAAAGCCGATCATTGTTATGGTCGGCTTTTTTATTTTCTTAATTAAAGCTCCGTAGTATTAATTTTAAGCGTTATAAAAAATGTATTAACCGGTTGATATTTAACTTGACCTCTGAATTTCGTATTCCGACCTAATAAGTGTAGAATAAATAAGTTTTGGTGCGTCGTATAGCTTTTGTGTTCCGATAGCTATCGGAATTGCGTGGGCTCATTTTGCGAGCTTCGCGTCTGCCAGGCTGACTAGACTGGCCTGCCAGGCTAAATAGACTGGGGAAACAAGCACACCGTTTTTGTTCTCGCAATTCCGATTTACATCGGAACACAAAAGGAATACACACTAAGGACACAAAATCAGTAGGGTGTTTTTATCTTTTTGCTTTTAATTTACTATCCCACCATTCGTCAAACTTAATAATTTCATATCCGCGCATATCCCAGGCATAACTATCTTTTCCATCGCGGAGCAATTGTATGGTGTCGTGCATTTTTTCGGAGACTTGTTTGAAATCGAAATTGCTTTTTACTAATCGGTTCATTAATAGCAGCATTGCTTTCGGTCTGGTTACATTTTCTTTGGTAATGCTGCTCAACAGCTTTCTGAATGTTTCTAAACGGTAAGGCAACACGTCATAATTCTCTAATTCCAATAAACTTATCAATTCCAAAATTCTATACCCTAATCGCCATCCCGATTTATCGGTTTTAAGGAAACTGTGGCGTTTTAAGGTTTTGAGGGTGGATTTGGGGTCTTTGGTGGCAAATTCGATATTGGCGTTGAAATAGAGCCATTTAGAATAGAGGAAACTTCCCGCTTTAATATTTTTTATACCCTTTACATAATCAACTATATCCTTTGCCTTTGCATAGTCCTTCTTATAAAAATTGGCGTGGAAAACCATTTCATACATACTTACTTGGTTATTGCTGTCCTTGTAAAAGTAATCGAGTCCTCCGTAGGCATATTTAATGGTTGAGGTATATTGATGCAAATAAAGACTCATAAGACCAATTAACATATGCGCACCGCCATTATTGTCGCTGGTGTTTAATGGTTCTGTAGTTTGGATGAATTTCAGGAACTCAATAGCATACTTTCTCGCATCTCTGTAATTCTTTAACTCCATATTATACAGGATTTTAGCTCTCAAAAAAAAGTAATGGAGCCTTGACACCTCGCTACTTTTACTCAATACTTCCAAATTGTCGACTGCAATTTTGGAAGCATCGAGTGTTGATAGATTTTTGTTTGTTGAATATAGGGTTGGCATGGTAATTTGCTTAAAAAAGTCTGTACCCCAAAATAATTTTTCCGCATTATCTAATTCCTTGATACTTTCTTGACGCAATTTTTTAAAACCAGTTGGACCAGCTTTAAATTGATTTGTATATAATAGCATGTCATTTATTACAACCAAATCGTTAACCAATTCATATTTCTGTGCAAGCCGTCTAGCCTTCATAATTGTTTCTGTTCCCAGCTCCCCAAGGTTCCTATCATTCAAAATATCCATCTCTAACATCATAAAGTGGACTTTATGTCTAGCCTTGTAGTAATTAGTAGTGAAGATTTTGTCTTTTCCCTCTACAATTAAAACCTTCATAATATCCTCCTGAAGCCTAGATTTTAGCATGCTAAAGGCTGCATTATTCGTTTTACCAATCCTTTTAGCAGCTTCATTATCACTAATTTCAGTGTTTTCCAAAATAACTTCAAATAATTTTATTTTTAAATTATACTCGATTTTTGGACTTATGGTATAGTACTTCGTCACCATTTTGACCTCTGAGGCGGATAAAGTCTTGACTAATTGTGAAATTTTTTTCATATTTTTGGTCTTGTTAATCCAATAGATCATTCTATTTTTTTGCGTTTAAGTATTCCTACCCACACACGCAACTAGCTGTACAATATTTAGTGTTGTTTATTCCTTCAATTATTGTTGTTTATTCCTGCGACTAATATTGTTTGCCCTTAAGCAAATACAATGTAACTTTTTATTTAACCGACAATAAAACTCAGCACTATGGCAATTATCATCTCAATCCTAATGTCCCTTGGAATTATTTCTAATCCAGTTAACAACGACAACAACAGCTTTGGTTATCACGAAACTCGTGGTGACAACTATGCCGCAACAAGCAAAGGTGGTGTAGACTGGTCAGAAACCCACTAATACCAAAGCCTTAACTACCTCACAAAGGTAACAACCTCCTTTTAAACTACTAAGGGGGAAGGTAAATTTATTTCTGTTAATTTTTTAACGGAATCAGTAACGTATTGCCCTGATTGTCAGGACGATATCATATTGCTATGTACCAAAAGTGCTGTTATTCAACCCTATTTTTTTCCTTGCCTCGTGTTTGCAATACCATGACCTTAGCATCGGATTAACAAACAGCTAGTTTTCATTACGGGTAGATTAACGAACTAATCTAAAAAAAACGGGTATATGGTACACACACTACAAAGGAACGAATCCCTGAAAAGTGATATGCTTGAGCCAATCAAGTCATCACTCGCGCAGATTTACTGCGACACCGACGGGTGGAAGTTGTATAATAAGTACAACTGGGGAAACAAATGTTACGACATGATCCTGCAAAAGCCGAGTAAAACCGGTTACGAGCGGGTAATTGTAAGCGTAAACCTGGATTCAGGTATTAAGCAGCGTCATTACGATGACATGCAGAAACTCTCTAAACGATTAAACAATGGAGCTAAAGGCTCGGTGAAGAAGATTCTGGTGGTAGATAATCCTACTACTATGGAGCAAATTCCGGCCGACATTGAACTGATTACCGTTCAAGAGCTCTTGGAAGTAAAGTTTAGGGCCACGGAACCCAAGCTTGTTGCTTGATTTAACCCTTAAGGATTTCGTGGCCCATTTTATCTCTCTTTGTTAAAAGATAAGCTTGATTGTGTGCATTGGGCAATATCTCGATAGGGGTATTGCCCATAATTTCTAAGCCGTAACCCTTTAAACCAACGCGTTTTTTAGGGTTATTGCTTATTAAGTTAATCTTGCGCACACCTAAATCGCGCAGAATTTGCGCTCCTACACCATAATCGCGCTGATCCATCGGGAAACCGAGTTCCAGATTGGCTTCAACGGTATCCATGCCTTGTTCTTGTAATTGGTAGGCTTTTAATTTATTCAGTAAGCCGATGCCTCTTCCCTCCTGCTGCATATATAATAATACACCGGAACCATTTTTTTCTATCATCTTCATCGCAGCATGTAATTGGTCGCCACAATCGCAACGCAACGAGCCGAGAATATCGCCTGTGGCACATGAACTGTGCACGCGCACCAAAACCTCATCATCAATATTCCAATTGCCTTTTACCAATGCCATGTGCACTTCGCCGGTGGTGGTTTGCGTATAAGCATGCAATTTAAATGCGCCGAATTTTGTCGGCAAATCAACAGCTACTTCTTTTTGAATAAGCGTTTCTTCCTGCAAGCGATATTCAATTAAATCTTTTATCGAAATTATTTTCAGGTCGAACTTTTCTGCTACTTTAATCAAATCCGGCAACCGCGCCATTGTGCCATCTTCATTCATTATTTCTACCAAAACGCCTGCAGGTTCAAACCCTGCCATACGCGCTAAATCTATTGTAGCTTCCGTATGCCCGGTTCTGCGCAAAACACCGCCCTTTTTGGCACGCAGGGGAAATATATGTCCCGGACGCGCAAGGTCTTCTGCCTTAATTTCCGGATCTATAAGTGCTTGAATACACAATGCCCTATCAGCCGTTGAAATACCTGTTGTACAGCCATGACCAATTAAATCGATACTCACCGTAAATTGTGTGCTGTGTAACGCTGTATTGTCATCTACCATTAGGTTTAAGCCCAATTCATCGCAGCGGTCTTCCACCAACGGTGCACAAATTAATCCGCGACCGTGCGTTGCCATAAAATTGATGATTTCGGGTGTTACATTGCGAGCAGCAGTAATAAAATCGCCCTCGTTTTCGCGACCTTCATCATCAACAACTATAATGAGTTTACCGTCTTGGATATCTGCAATTGCTTCGGGGATGGTATTTAGTTTAATTTCTTCCATTGTTTATCATGCTTTGTGGTGCGCCTTGTATCTGTTTTAAGTCAGCCGGAAACCCGCACTATGGTATCCCCTGTTTTGCCGCTGCAAAGGTAATCAAATTAACAGTTGATAGCCCTAAACCACTCCAAAATATAGCGACAACTGCACATATAAATACTTTTTACAAAAGATAGTTCAGTAAGGAGCATATTAAAATTTACATTTATACGGAAGAGGAACTCCAATTTAACAGGTTTGCACAAAATAAATCCGTTTTTATCCGTTCAATCCGTTTGATCCGCGTTCCTTTTCACAAATTCCGCTGCGTAGGATTCCAAGTCGACGACTCAATCCCTTTCAAATATTTAATAAACCCAAGCAACAATGCTAAGTTCATCGTATAAAAATAAGCCACTAATCGCAACCCGAAAATATGGATATTTAATGCACTGCACAACCTATCAAACAACGGTGCAAGCAATCCGCATATTTGCAAATAAAAAGTAATTTGATAAAATAAATTCGAATTAAATAAAAACAAATTTGCCACAAATGCACCAATTAAAAACAAAGGCCCCAGCCACCGCAAAACCTTGTGCGACAAAAAGCTGAAACCCGCTCCGGTAAAAGGTTTAAATATCAACGGCCAAAAAACAGCCAAGTTCTGAAAATTACCTGCCGAGATGCGAATTTTGCGTTTAAATTCTTCGTGAATGGCATTGCTTACATCTTCATACGCTTTCGCCATTGGTGCGGCAATCGATTTTTTTCCGGATTTAATTACCGATAACGTAATATAAAAATCTTCCATAAAAAAATTGCGCGGAATTGTCGGAAATAAATTAGCGCGAATAGCATAACATGCACCAAATGCACCCATCATTGTTCCCCATAATTGGCCTTCGTAAAATTTAATTTTATTTTCACGCTGAATATAACTTTGCTCCTGATACGAAATACCATCTTTACGCAAACCGGTATTTAAAATATTTGCAGCAACCAAACCAACTTGCTCATCGTTAAAATGCGCAACTAAATTAGGAATCGTTAACGGTTCAAATAAAATATTAGCATCCGTAGGAATAAAAATAGTACCCGTTGCAAGTGGCACCAACGCATTCATTATTTGTGTTTTACCATTGCGACCGCCAAATTGTTTAAAGTGAATGCGATAACCCTCATTAATTAATTGTTGAATAATACTGTCCGTTGCATCAGTAGACCCATCAGACCCAATCAGCATTTCAAGTTGCGCGGCAGGATAGGTTGTATTAAATACCGAACGAATTTTTTGTTCCACCACTTTCTCCTCATTATACACAGCCATCAACACACTTACCATCGGCTGCGGAGCCACATTTGGCAATGGTTGTGGGGCATCCTTATCTCCTACCCATATTTTTAATATAAGCGGATACAACACATAACTATGTGCCAACAATAAAACGCATATCCAAAAAATTATCGCTCCAATCATGCTTGCTGCAAAGTTTCGTAAAAATGAATTAAATGATTGGCAATTTCGCGGTGACTCAAATTATTTAACACAAATTGTTGCGCCTTTTTTGCCGCAAGTTGTGCTTGCTCCGTATGCGAAAGTAACTGTTGCAACAATTGCACAAATTGAGTCGCATCGTTGGCAATATAAATATGGTTTTCAATACCGTCAGGCATTCCCTTTGCACCTTTTAATGTGGTTACCACCGGTTTACCCAATTGCATTGCTTCAATAATTTTTATCTTCATACCCGAGCCCGATAATAATGGCACAATGCAAATAAATTTGTCGCTTGCAAATGCCGCCGCATCATCCACTTCACCATGATAAATAATTTGTGCATTATTTAATTGCTCCCACATTTTACCGCCATTGCGTCCTGCAATATGTAATGTAATTTCCGGAAATTGTTGTTGCACACTTGGAAATACATGTTCAATAAACCATTGCAAACCCTCTACATTCGGCAACCAATCCAGTCCGCCAATAAAATATAAGGCGCGCGTATTAATTGCATTTTCAAATTGCACTGCATCATTTAACTCCACACCCGTTGGTGCATGATGCACAGGTATTTGTAAAAAATGTTGTTTGTAAAATAATGTATCAGCCGTTGCAATAGGCACAATCGCATCAGCAAATTTTGCTGCATGTTTTTCGTAATGCAATAATTTTTTCGCTTGCGAATGCAAATACCATTTTTTAATTGTGTTATTGGTATTATCCGCAATATTCTCCCAAATTTCCGCTTCAATATTATGACTGCGATAAATAAATTTCGCTTGCGTATATTTCCGCAATTGTTTAAAATACTGCACCAAATAAAGCCCTTCCGCCTGAATAATATCGAATGCATTTTGCTGCACCAATTGCAATAACAAATTTTCGAAATCGGCACTATAAAATCGCGTAACATGATAAGGCTGCGGCTGCACCAAACTTTTTAATCCACCCGCCACAGACACCGCATTATTAACCGCCACCGCATAAAACCGAATACGCTCCCTCAAATCTGCCGGAATATCCTCCGCAGCGCAACTGTGTTTCGGCGTATTCATATATAGCACAGTCACTGCACATCCCGCATCAGCAAGCCCCTTCGCCATTTGCAAAACAGCAATAGCCTCCCCATCCTTAGCCGGAAACGGGTTCTTTTTAGCGAGCAGCAGAATACGCATCTGCCGGCAAAGTTAACCATTTGCGTGTGAAGGCAGCATGGGTGGGAAGCGGCGGTAATGGCAATTAGTAGGTGAAGGATTTGGAGCAGGGCAATTTGATACGCCATAGCGTTTAGTTCCCGCTTTACGTTGCAATTGTTTACGCGTGCCTTGTAAACAATTTCCACTGCAATCGGGGCTAATTGAAGGTTTTTGAGGTACTATGATGTTTTATTATCTAATAGTATTTGTGACAGGGTGTATTGGTTGGAAATAGGTTGGTGGTAGTTGAAAGTGCTGTTTTTGTTGTGGTGTGGTGGTGGAATTGTGTGAAAATGTGACATGGAGGGGATTAACGGTTTTCGGTGAATTTGATGAGGTTGGTTGGAAAGGTGAGGGTGGAATGGTATTTTTGGTACTAAGTGCAGTACAAGTTCGCTTAAATAGGCAAATTGAGGTGATTTGGGAAGTATAAGCTCGAGTATTAACTAGTTAGTTGCCTTTTTAGGATTACACAACAATAAAAACTAAACGAAACGTACAGACAATGTTTTTTACATCAAAACGACTGACAGAACGAGATGAAGGACTTCAAATTTTAAAAGATATTTTAAAGGACAAAAACAAATCTATTGTTATTCATTACTCCTGTGAATCCTTTGTCACAACTCATGGGCGGACACCAAGAGTGACCTCAATTTGTATGCGATATTTAGGGACTGCTCAAACAAAATCATTTTCAATTCATTTACAGGCTCAATTTGAACAAAAAGATTTCAATAGTTTATCTGTAGCGGAATATGACGACCTAGAAAAAAAAATGTTGTACGAGTTTTATGAATTTGCCAAACAACATAAAGACTTTAAATGGATACATTGGAATATGCGTGACTCTAATTACGGTTTTGAAGCAATCGCAAACAGGTATTGTATTTTAGGTGGACAAGCATTTGAAATTGACGATGACAGAAAATATGACTTCCCGAGAGTTTTGGGGAAGATATATACTTATGGTTATGAAAAAAACAAACCAGACGGCAGACTTTTAAATCTTGCAAACAGAAATGACATTACGACAATTGATGCATTAAAAGGCATTGACGAATCAGTAGCATTTGACAACAAAGAGTATTTAAAATTGCACAAATCAACTCTGAGAAAAGTAGACATTATTGACAGCATTATTGAAAGAGCAGACAAAGAAGAGCTAATCGTAAGTGTTAAGACAAAACACATTTATGGTTTGACAATTTCTGGAATTATTGAAATTGTAAAAAACAATTGGATATTAATTGCAATTTGGACAATAATATTTTATATACTTGGCGCAGCGACAGAACCATTAATACAAAAACTATTTGGGACATATCAATAAAATAAAAACGGCATATTTTAGCACATCAATAGTATGTGGGGCGTGCTCCGGAGACAGACTTGGGTTAGCCGCAAGTTCAGTTCTTTTAATGAACATTTGAGCTTCAAACCTGCCCATCGCAAATCTGGCAAAGCTCTATTGGTAAACCTATGACGACAGTGCCGTCATTTAACTGACTTCTAAAAATGAACAACTTGACGACAGAACAACAAGATAAAAAACCAAAATTGCCACCGAAATCAAAACTTAATTGGTGGACACGTCTTTATTGGAAATATCTTACTTTGAAAAACAAATTAAATCGAATTGAATTTGGCAAAGAGAAAATCACAATTAACTTTATTATCGGGTTAGCTTTTTTCTCCATCGCAATTGGACTTGTAATCTTTATTGGATTTCTATTTAAACTTTCAAAGGACTACTCTATTTCAAGTGATAGCATAATCATAGAAAAGTCGGGCCAAGTGGGAGATTTCGTAGGCGGTATTGTCGGTGCTATTTGGTCTTTGACAGGAGTACTTTTGTTTTATGCAACCTTACGACTGCAATCAAGAGAGTTAGCCGAGAACAGAAAGCATTTTCAAATGAGTAGGTTAACCGATATTATTTACAAGCAACTTGACCTGCTTAACGCACAGATTTCAAACTTCAAATTAAAAGACATCGTTCGGGACAGTGATGATGAGCATATTGAGCACAAAGGAAAAGCAGCAATTTCCTTAATGAGGCATCGTGTAGAAAGTATTTTGCAAATTGATAAAGTAAACGAAGATGAACGGGAAAAACAAAAAGTAGCGCTTCGTTTTATGGTAGAAAATTTTGCATTTATTGAAATCAACAAAAACAACTTGCTTAACATTTATGAGGAACTTGACAATCATGTTAGCGTTATCAGGGCAGTTTTGATAAAGGAGGATATTCCACCTGCAGACCTCAATGAACTCAAATCGCTTTTCTTCAGAAACGTTGGTCGGGATTTTTTGAATGCTTCTGAACTCTTGGAGCATTATTTAGATTTGTATATTAAATTTCAGCAAAAGCAAAACAAAGAAAAGGAAGACGACATTTTTTCTCCTGAGCATACAATCAAGAGAAAGATTGGATTGATTGAGGAGTTCAGGAAAAAACGGTATGACGCAAAAACAATTAAAGAATACTTACGAAGCAGAGACATGTATAATGCAACATCATTTTGAAATACAAAGCTACAAAATTCAATCTGTTCATCTGGGACGTCCAGAGAAACGATAACAGTATTTTCTGTTGAACAGCCACTTAATTTTGGTAGTTTTTATTTAAACCTTTCTAATATAATTGATTCTAGGCTATTTTATCGAATGCTCATTATTTTTATTCTATTAAATTTACTAAACTTTACATGCCTATCCACCAGGCCATCAAATGTCAATCTAGTGCCAATTTTGAGGGGTGATGAAATCCATGCTGCTTATTTTTCGAAAGGTATTACATATTTTTCAAATTATATGGTAGTTTTGAGTGGGCGGCGATGATGCGGTGAGTTTTTTCACACTCTGCCATTATCGGCAATTATTTGGCGGCAGTGCGTAATTTTAACTTTGTAACTTTAAACAAACAATAATATGAAAGTATTTATCAGTTGGTCTGGAATACTCAGCAAAAATTTGGCTGAAGCATTTAAACAATGGTTGCCTGGAGTTATTCAAGCGGTTAAACCTTACTACTCACCTGACGACATTTCTAAAGGTTCTCGCTGGAGTACAGAAATATCAAAGGAGTTAGTTTCATCAAAAGTTGGCATAATTTGTCTGACAAGAGAAAACCTTGAAGCACCTTGGATTATGTTTGAAGCAGGTGCACTTTCTAAAAATATTGATATGTCGAAACTTTGCCCAATACTTTTTAATGTTGAAACATCGGACATTCAAGGACCCCTTGTGCAATTTCAAGCTGCAAAATTCTCCAAGGAAGAAATTCGAAAATTAATGAAGATGATTAATGATGAACTTGGTGAAGATGCACTTGCTGCTGATGTGCTTGATAATGTTTTAGAAATGTGGTGGCCTAAATTAAAGGAGAGCGTAGAGAAAATTTTAAAGGATACCGTATTGGACAAAAAAAAATCTTCACGTCCTGAACGGGATATTCTCGAAGAAATTCTTGAATTGACCAGGAGTGCTTCAATTCAAAAAGAGAGATTTGGTAGAGGTAGAGAAGTATTAATACATCCTAATGCATTGAGGGATTTAGTTGAGAGTTATGATCGGGTTGCGACTGAAATAGAATCGTTCGTGGGAATAGTGAATATTCTTAGTGTAATAGATGCTTTGAAAACTTTTGAAAAACCTTTAAATTATATCGTAAGAGATTCAGACATACCTTCAATTGAACGTGAAAGATTATTGGAGATTTATGACTCAGCAAAAAATAGACTTGTTAAAATTTACGACTACACTACGACAGAAAATAAAATTGATGTAACACCTAAAATAAGAAAGAAGAAGAATTCAACTGCCAAGCGTTGAGATACGAGTATAAATGCCTACAACATCAAGATCAAAAGAAATAAAAAAAAGAAGGGCTTTGTTCGGTAATCAAAGAGTTGAGCTTCTAATAAACAGTGTAAATAAACGAACAGTTGTAATTCTAAACCCTTCTTCGTTATGTGTAATTTGTAAAGACAGACAATCGAAATGACTCAACAAATATTTCATATAGTTTTTCAATCTCTCGAGCTCGGACAGGCAGTTAGATTTGACGGCATAGACGAAAGATTTAAAAACATAGAATTAATTCCAATAGGCGAAAAAAAACACAAACTAATTCTTGACAAAGAGAACTCGGTTGAGAACGCAAATTCAATTGTAAATGAATTTATAGATAGAATTTCACTACTTGACTCTCATCAAGTATCCAGTTTTCAATATATCGGGGCTTCGGTCGACAACAGCATGTCGGCTAATTTTACAGGGACATCAAATTTATTAGCTGACATAACCGCAAAAATTTCAGACCCTTTGAGTTTTTATAATTTAGACACCAATAAAAAAGCCCTGATAAATACTAATAATTCAGGGGCGGTTAAAGTTTACAGACATTCACTAAATATAAAAGATGACATCAGTAAGTATTTAATTTATTACGGACTACTTCAAATATTAGTATCTGATTCTCAGAAAGAGTTAGAAGAACATATAAAACAAAAGTTACCTACTATAGAAATACTTAAGCGAATGAAAATGTTTAAGGGAACTGATGTTGAAGTTGAAGAAACAATTATTACAAGGACAAGAAATTTAATTGCTCATCCGAATAATACTCTTGACTTAAATGTATTGAAAAAAGAAGTTACAAAAAACATTGAAACGCTTAGACAACTAGTCTTAAACATACTTAGGGACGCGTAAACAGGGTTTTGCGGGTTTAATTGATTTTTTCGGTCGCAATAACCACTGCTCGGACATGACTCCGTAATTGCATTCGAAGTAAAAACCGCAGACATGTCCGAGCAGTGGTGCTTGCCTCCATTTAAATATACACACCGGCAAAACCCTGCGAACAGATTTTATAATACATGCTATTTACTTGGAATTTTCGTGTCCCATTTTTCGCAGGGTTTTGCGAGATTAAATATTTTTTTTCTGGTCGCAATAACCACTGCTCGGACATGTCTCCGTAATTGCATCCGAAGTAACAACCACAGACATGTCCGAGTAGTGGTTATTGCCTCTATTAAATATACATTCCGGCAAAACCCTGCGAACAGATTTTGTAATACATGCTATTTACTTCGAATTTTTCGTGTCCTATTTTTCGCAGGGTTATGCGAGATTAATTATTTTTTTCTGGTCGCAATAACCACTGCTCGGACATGTTTCCGTAATTGCATCCGAAGTAACAACCACAGACTTGTCCGAGCAGTGGTTATTGGCTCCTTTAAATATACATATCGGCAAAACACGCCGTTAGGTGGCTGTAAGACTTTTATCGCTGGAACCAACAGTAAACCCGAGTGATTTGGCGGGATTTCGCTCATCATTTTTCAGAATTAACATTAAAGTTTTTGTTAGTTTGTTTATGTTTCATATCTTTGGGGTGAGTTTAAAACTCACTAAATGACTATAAGAAGTAAAAATATATCTTTTCAAGCGAGTGAACTGCTTGACCAACTGAATAAAGCAAAGATGCTTTGCTTTGGGATTGATAAGGCAAATAAGCTACTTCCGAACTCAAGCCCGGATGCAGTAAAACGATTGCTGAGCGATATGACCAAACGAGGCTTACTAATGAGAGTAAAAGATGGCCTATACTATGTAATTCCCTATGAACAAGATGCAAAAACATTTATGCCTGACTGGCATTTGCTTTCGCAATATCTTGTTGGTGATGCGGATTATTACATCGGGTATTTTTCAGCATTGCAACTTCACAGCTTAACAACACAGCCGAATTTGAAGGAGCAAATTGTTGTGAGCAAACAAATTAAACCATCAACAATTAAAGTGAATGGAATTCCATTTCAATTTATTTACCACAATAATGACCATTTTTTTGGAGGCAAAAAAACTTGGGTTGACAGTTTCAAAAAAGTTCAATGTTCAGACCTTGAAAAAACAATTGTTGACTGCTTGTTTAAACCTGCGTATGCAGGAGGCATAACAGAAATTGTAAAAGCAATTCACAAGTCAAAAGATAAAATTGACTTCAACAAACTCTTTCACTATGCAGTTCAATTCAAATCGCAGGCAGTAGTTAAACGGCTTGGATTTCTATTGGAGTTGCTGAAAATTGCTCACCCAACAATTGAAAAACTTCAAAAGCTAAGGTCAAACTCTTTCATTTTGTTAGAACCATCACACCCAAAAGAAGGAAAAACAATTTTCCGTTGGGCTATTCAACAAAACATTGATAACGATTCTATCCTTTCACCAATTTACAGTTGATATGATTGAACCAAAAGAAGTAAATAAAGTTGCCACTGAAAACAAAGTGAACGACAGACAGATAGAGAAGGACTATATATTGAGCTGGGTTTTATTTGCAATCTCAAAGAATAAAATTCTGAGCAATGCACTAGTGTTTAAAGGCGGAACTGTTTTGAAAAAAGCATACATTTACGATTACCGGTTTTCAGAAGATTTAGATTTTACACTACTTGATGAAGGAATCACCAATGAGCAAATCAAAGCTGAGTTCAAAAAGCTTTTTGAGTTTATCAGAGAAGAGGCAAACATTGAAATGCAGATTGATGAAAAGAAATGGACAATACATTCAACAGGAAGTCCACAGTTTTACATTGACTATGTTGGTCCGTTAAAAGGTAATATGGGAAGTAGGGATTTGAAAATTGACATCACGAGAGGAGAAATTTTAGAAACAAATGTGGAGAGCAAAACAATTTTCAGAACCTATTCTGACCTCGAAGAAGAATTCGAATTGCAATGTTATTCGCTGAGTGAAGTTCTTATTGAGAAAATGGCAGCATTGATGGGAAGAACAGAGCCACGCGATTTATATGACTTTTGGTATCTCACCGAAGTTGAAAGAATTGATAAATCAGCCCTTACAGCTCAATTTCAAAATAAAGCTAAAAGGAGAAATCAAAACCCGGAAAAATTTGCTGAGAAGGTTTTAAGCAAAAAGGCGGCACTAAATCGCGACTGGGACAAAAAACTCGCTTCTCAGATACACGACTTACCAAAATATGATGATGTATTCAGAGAAGCAAAACGACACTTAAAAATTTAGCTTAAAGAAAATGTTATTGTAGAATACAAATACACGTTTAAAAGCCAATGAAGCCAATGCTGCAACTAAAGCTTTTAAGAGCGTGATTTTTTCCCTTTCCCGAAAAATCCACCCTTCCCTTTATACAATTTTTTTCAACTTCAATAATCCATTGTTTTTTTTAAGTTAGTTCCCCTTTTTCAATTTATTTAGTAGTTTTGAGTGAGCTACAATAGTCAGGTTGTTTTTCACACACTTCTGCTATTAGAAGCAATACAACAAATAAAAGAGCATATCCAACTAATTAGTCAAATAATATGAGAAAAATAGCATTTCTTACAGATATACATTTAGACGAACAATTTCCACCGGACATCAATGTTATACCGGCAAAAAACTTTGAAAGGGTTATTGCCGACATTCAAAACCGAAACATTAATGAAGTGATTTTCGGTGGTGACATTGGTGAACCATCAGCACACAAATATTTTTTTGATAACCTAAGTAAATTTTCAATAAACTTAGTTTTAGGCAACCACGACAAGTTTGAGCAAGTAAACGAACATTTCAGCAGAGATATAAACCAAATAGAACTTTTTTATAAAACAGCAGACGAAAATTATCAATATATATTTTTAGACACCTCCGTTGATGAATTAAGCAAAACCCAATTAGATTGGCTAAAAAATGAATTAAATGAAGACAAAGGATTGATTTTATTTGTTCATCATCCTATTTTAGAAATTGAAACACCTGTTGATAAGATATATCCGTTAAAAAACAGAGCTGAATTGAAAGAAATTTTGCTGACTTTTAAAAAGAGTGTGACGGTTTTTTGTGGCCATTACCATATGAATGATGAGCAAGAATACAAAAATATAAAACAATATATAACGCAATCAATGTGTTTTCAAATTGTAAAAACCGCAACTAAAATTGAAGTCGACAATAAAAATTTTGGATACAGAATTATAGAAATTCAAAATGAAAAAATTGAAACAGAATTAATTAATTTCAAGCAATGAACAATTTTGCAGAAGAAATGTGATGAAATAAGCTGAATTACCGGTCATTGACATCGATATCGAATAATTTGAGCACTTGGTAAGGATAGCATTATTACATTAAACACAAACTGCTATCAAAAAAGAATTAACCGCAGATTCATGCCACACGAAGGTTTGTTTTAATCCTTTCTTAAATGAAGTGTAGGTAAAATAAATTGCATGAGGTTACGTTGAAGCTACTTTTATGTTTGTGACAGGGTATTGAGAATGAAAATCGTGGTTTTAGGGCTGAAGGCATTGTTGCAGTTGTAGTGTGGGTGATGGAGTTAATTAAAATGTGACATGTTGAGGATTAACTGTTTTCGATGAATTTGATGCGGTCGGTTGGAAAGGTGCTGGTGGATTGGTATTTTTGGTATGGATGTAACTTGAGTTCGCTTTTACAGGCAAATTGGTGTAATTAGCCAAGTTAAGGTGCGAATATAAATAAGTTACCACTAATTTTATGTCAACACTAATAATAGGAATATTGACTTTGATACTTTTTCGTTACTCAATTAAAATTATACACAATAATATGGGTCTATTTACCAAATTTTTTAGTAAGAAACAGACAGAAAAAATGTCTATAAATTTTGATACAACTCAACTGGCTAAAACTGCAGAAATGTTAGATGAAGATATGTATTGGTCTATTATCGCTAAGTCACTCGAACAGACAATGAATCAAGACGATCAAGAACAGTTCTTAATAAAAGCAATCAGAAACTTGACACCAAATCAAATGATTGGCTTCCGACTTCGGACTGACAAATTACTTTACGATACCTATAACTCTGAAATGTGGTGTGCAGGATATATTATGAATGATGGTTGTTCAGACGATGGTTTTGAATATTTCAGAAATTGGGTCATTTCAAGAGGCAAAGACACATATTATAAGGCAAAGCAAAATCCAGACAATTTGATTAGCGAAGTTGACGAAGATTCCGAGATGTATACCTTTGAAAGTTTTTGGTATGTTGCTCTTGAAGCATTCAACCAGGAGACTGGAAAAAATTTATATGACTTTATAGACGAAGAAAATTTCAAAACCAAGGAAGGTCAATACCCAGAATTTGAATTTACCTGGCAAGAAGAAAATCCAGAAAGTATGAAGAAAATATGTCCAAAACTGTTTGACAAATAATGGAACAAATAGAAAAAACTACTGCCAACATCGATTTGGTAATATGGTGGCTGAAGTGTTTCCATGAAACATTTGTGCAAGTTTCAACATGAGGAATTCTATTGAATTTTTGTGCTAAATTCCGCCACATCACCAAGGCAAAACGTTCGCAAACTATATATACGACTACGTAAATAATCAGAACGCCATAAAGGAACTAAATATATTAATATTTAAATTTAAATAAAAAGATGAAAACCAACAGACTTACTACAATTTGTTTCGGGTTAATTACCATTGGAATCACTAGTTCGTGTTCAACCTCCAGAAACAGTTCAATAAACAATTTGGTTGCAACGATGGTAGTGGAAGAACCAATAGAAGGTGTTTGCGATAATTCAAATGTAATCTCAATTTTCACTTTTCCAGGTAATGGACAAGTTAAAGCAAAAGCTCCTAAAACCAATGAGGAAATCACACTGGAACTTAATTCTAAAGTGAGTTTTCTGCAAGATAAACCAGATTATGAAGATAAGGGTATGGTTAATTTAATTATTAACTGTAATGGCGAACTTGTAAGGTGCAATATAAGCATTGAAACGAAAAGTACAGAACTAGATAATCAAATTGTAGCTGTGTTTGCAGAAATGAAAATGTGGACAGCCGGGAAACTTAACGATGATTTTGTTGACACAACTGTGTTATATAGTTTTACTATTAAAAACGGGGAAATAATATTGTCTTAACGTTAATTTTTGTTGGACGATTGCTCTATTAAAAGAATAGCGTCTGCTAACATCTCTATTTTTGAAAGCTCAGGACTTGGTGTTTCGGCTGACAAAAATATTAAACTTTACTTTGAAGCAACATTTGGCATATTCAACACTAAATAAGAAATAAACAGATGTCACACAAGAAAAAAGGCCAGTTGACAACAACTTCAGAATGGGCAAGACATTTGCGTAAATACCTTCGTAGACAATTTTGGAAAGGAGAACGAAAAGCTGAAAAGACTTTAATAAAACAAGAATTGGATACAAAAAACGATAATTAAAAGTTCATCCTTTTGAACCCTGCTCGGACATTCATTTGGTATCAAAAGTAAACAACGGCAAAGATTTCCGAGCAGTAGTTATTGCCTCCATTAAATATGCACACCGGCAAAACTCTGCGAACAGGTTTTGTAGTAAATGTTATTTTCTTCGAATTTTTCATGTCGCGGTTTTCGCAGGGTTTTGCGAGATTAATTATTTTTTTTCGGTCGCAAGAACCGCTGCTCGGACATATCTCCGTAATTGCTATCTATGCAACAAGCAAAATAAAGTCACCCCAAAACGCAAATGCTAACTTAATTAGCGTAACTTTGGTAAATGAGAAAAATCACAAAATTAATCGCAGTAATAGGTATTTGTATTTTGGCTTCTTGCGCCGGAAAGAAAACAGTTGAATCCGAGCCTGTGCCTGAAACCACAACTACTCCGGAAACTAAAGTAGTTGAAGTTGAAACAAAAGAGCCTGAAACTTCTACCGAAATTATCATTGGAGAAAAAGGTGCTAAAGTGGAAACTAAAAATGGTGACAACAAAACCAGCATCGAAATTAAAGACGGTTCCACAGAAATAGAAATCAAGAAGAAGGATTAATACTGCTGCAATAGGTTTACAGCTTCACTTTTGCCTTTCACTGTTGTAAGGGCTCTTAGGGCAGGCCTGCTTATAATCCATTAATTAGTGGATGCTTGTTAAATAGCAAAAAGTCTGTTGTTACATTGTAATAAAAATGGGGACTTGCATCCCTGCAAAACCCTGTGACCGGACTTTTTATGTAAATTATATTTACTTCGAATTTTCATGTCCCATTTTTCGCAGGGTTTTGCAGGTTTAATTGATTTTTTTTGGTTGCAAGAACCGCTGCTCGGACTTGTCTCCGCAATTGCATCCGAAGTAACAACCGCAGACATGTCCGAGCAGTGGTTATTGCCTCCATTAAATTATACATACCGGCAAAACCCTGCGAACAGATTTTGCTGTAAATGATATTTAATTCAAATTTTTCGTGTTCCATTTTTCGCAGGGTTTTGCGAGATTAATTATTTTTCGGTCGCAATAACCACTGCTCGGACATGACTACGTAATTGCATCCGAAGTAACACCCGAAGTCATGTCCGAGCAGTGGTTATTGCCTCCATTAAATTATACATACCGGCAAAACCCTGCGAACAGATTTTGTAGTAAATGAAATTTAATTCGAATTTTTTGTGTCCCGGTTTTCGCAGGGTTGTGCGAGATTAATTATTTTTTTCGGTAGCAAGAACCACTGCTCGGACGGTGCTTTGGTTTAGGGAGTTTTTAAACAACTGGAATAAAATTTACACGCACGAATTATCACTTGCAATCCGGTTCATTCCAAGTCTGATAGCTGATTTGAAAATTTAAAAAATAAGAGGTAGTTTTGGAATGTAGACCTGATGAATATTAACAATTTAGGAGGGCTTTGAAAAGTTTTTATTGGGGGTTTTTCAAATAAACTAGTTAGTAGCAACTTTATGAGAACAGTTACAACCTTATTGATTTTACTTTTGACGGCCAATTTGACTGTGGCTAGTGACATTGACAACTTGCAGACAACTGAAGATGTCCAGAAATTTCTTGTGAAAGTAAATTCCAAGTGGGAGAAGTACGATTTCTTTGAAAAAACAGGAAAAGAAGACACAACTGCTTACGGCAAAGGAAAATTTTTCAAGATAGACCTTGACAATAATGGACTTACTGACCTTGTAATAAACGGTAAATACTTTTTTGCTGTTACAGACAATGGAAATGGTATCTATGAAAGCCACTTTATAGATAGAGGAACATTTATGCTTTACAAGTATACTCTTAAAAACATTGTTTACAAAGACAGAACACCATTATTGATAATTGAAAATTACAATGAAACCAAAACGGACACGCTTATTTTGAAATTTGGTGAGTTTTACGAATTCAACCCGACTCCTGATAATTTTAAAATTGAAGAAATAAGTTTTTCAACTACACCTTGTTATGGCACTTGTCCTGTTTTTAAACTAACAATAAAAGCAGATGGGACAGCAGAATACGATGCAATTAAATACAATGACGAGAATGGAAAATTTAAAACAGTTCTTGACACAGCGACATTCAATAAGCTTTTGTTGACAATCAATTATTTAAAATTGACCTCGCTTAAAGACAAATACAGTGTTAATTGGACAGACGACCAAACATCAACACTTTTAATAAAATTTGACAACGGACAGACAAAAAATATTTCTGATTACGGAATGATAGGTACGTTTGGACTTGAACATTTATACGACCAACTATTTGCTTTACGAAAGACACAGAAATGGTAAAAATAAAAGCTGCTACTAACTAGGGGTTTGCGATACCGGGGGTTCCTTACTTCGCCGACACAAATGTGTAAGGTGGACGTTCAGGTTTCCGAATTCAGTTTAGTGCTAAAACACCCCGCCATCGCAACCCTCCAACCGTTATAAACAATAAAAACTAAACACAATGAGAACAATAACATTTACAGTTTTGATATTACTGACAAGCATTACAACTCAAGCACAGTTAATTGCAAAGGTCGAAATGAATGAAAAAGTAGCAGGAATCTGCGACCATGACAATGTGTATGCATTATACAGCGGGTTTGACGGACAAGTTCAACCAAAATGTAGCATTTCCAAAGAAGCAATGCAGGAACAATTAAATCAAGTTCAATTTTTAAAAGATAACCCCAAATTTAAAAGTAATGGAATGGTTGGAGTATATATAAACTGCAATGGCGAGGCTATTGGGTGGAGAATATCAGTTAAAACAAATGAGCAACTTGATGAACAATTATTGAAAGTATTTCAATCCTATCAAGAATGGACGACAGGAACGCTGCGCGGAAAAAATGTAGATTGTAGCGAATTAATTAGCTATAAAATAAAAAAAGGTATACTGATAATAAATTAAAGTGGATAACATTACCTATGCGGTTGCCGTTCGGGACACTATGCATAAACATAACGTTAGGTGCCACACTGCCCTAATGATAAAATTTAAAAAAAATTTGAAACTTAAACTATACATTTTAACCAAATGAGGACACTCTTACTGCTTACAATATTATCAATAACGATTAGTGCTAAGGCACAATGGACAACTATTTGCAATTCCGGAAACGGCTTTGTCGACAACTTTGAAAATTTCGATGGAGAATTATATGCAACAGGCTTTTTCAATACAATTTGTGGTGTTTCATGCGACTACGTTGCAAAATTTGATGGAACCGATTGGCAAACAGTTGGAAATGGTTTCCCAAATGCAGGACATCATCTAAAAAACATTGATGATGTACTTTATGGTGTAGCCTATCAATCTTTAATTGATTCAAACTGGCTTTATAAATTTGACGGAACTAACTTTAATAAAATGGGTGAAGGCACTTATTTAACAACAGCAGTTACCGGATTTTCACAAACCAACAATCTTTATAACATTATTGAATATAATGGAAATATTGTGGTTTGCGGAGAGTTTGATAGAGTTGGAAGCAACCCTATTTCCGGTATTATGCAATGGAACGGAACTCAATGGGATTCGTTAGCTTCAGGCTTGTCTGAAAACATAGATGGAACAGCCCCGGTAATGTATCCACATGACTTATGTTTATACGGCACCGATTTAATTGCTTGTGGAAATTTTAAACTTGCCGGTGGGCAAATTGCAAATGGTGTAGCAAGATGGGATGGTACGCAGTGGTATTCGCTGGGTAATGGGTTTAACAGCACAGTATATGCAGTTTGTGAGTTTGGTGGCGAACTTTATGCCGGAGGAGATTTTACAATGTCAGGAGCAACTGAACTAAAATATATAGCTAAATGGAATGGCACAAATTGGATAGACCCGGGTTTTAGCTTATTTTATAATAGCCCTTTAGCCTATACATTCATCCATACACTTAAAGTCTTAGACAGTAAATTATTTGTCAGTGGAGGTTTTGACAGAGCAGTAGTAGGCCTGGATACCATGCAATGTCAAGCAGTGGTGGCTTTTAACGGAACAACAATTGACACATTGGAAGGTGGAACTATAGACAATGAAATAGAAGCATTAGCAATCTATAATGGACTACTTTTTGTAGGTGGTGGACCCACGAATAGTAGTAGCTACGTTGCCAGTTATAATTTGCCGACAGGTATTAATGATAATATTGAATTAAATAAATTAATAACCATTTATCCAAACCCAACAAGTGGCCAATTTACAATTTCACTGCCAACGGACAACGCTGAAATAAACATTTCAAATATATTTGGTCAAAATATTTTAACAATACAAGCAACGCAAGAGACAACAACCTTGCAACTTGACAGCAAAGGATTTTATACTATCTCTATTAAGACAGATCAAGGATTTACTACAAGAAAACTTATCGTAAATCAATAACAAAGCAATAATGAAAATGCAGTAGCACATAACATGGGTTACTGTTACACAACGTAAAATTAATGCCAATTACAAATTAAAACCGTCTGAATTAATTGATTTTAGGCCTTTTAAAGAATGATGATTATTCCTTGTTGTGGTATGGGTGAGGAAATTTGTGAAAATGTGACATAGAATGGATTTATAGTTATGGTGAATTTGATGAGGTTGGTTGGAAAGGTGGAGGTGGATTGGTATTTTTGGTTTTTAATGAAGGTTTAATTCGCTTGTACAACCAAACTGGGTGATTGGCGAAGTAAATGTGCTTATATAAATATGTTAGCGGTCATGCTTTTGCAGAATCAAGAATTTAATGCAATTTTTAAATCAAAATATAAACCAATGATAAAGTCTTTTCTCATTTTACTCCTTTTTTTTATCACATCCTTTGCGAGTGCACAAAAAAGCACTGCCTGGTATAACCATACTTTATTGGATGTACAGAATTTGGAAAGTAGTGTAGCTTTTTACACCCAAGTATTTCAGGCAGACACTTTACCGTATCCCTTTCCTCCAAGCCCTCAATATATTGTAAAATGGTTGAGCGTTGGTGATGGTATTGAACTCCATTTATCACAGTGGCTCAATGACACCACTAAAGTTACCAGTGACATGCCTATTGTACCAAAATATGTAGGTTTTGTACACTTTGGTTTTATGGTAATTTCTATGGATGATTTTCTTATGAGGCTTATGGAAGTGAGCAGCGATTACAAATCAGGCAAATACGAGCAGCCTGTTATTGAGAGAATGCCATATGGTGCGAAAACTATCATGATAAAAGACCCTGATGGAAACGAAATACACGTTATAGAAGCAATGCCTTCAAACAGCAGCACGAACCGCTAACAGCAGTTTCGCGCAATAGCTGGTTTTATTTTTAGCAGCCGGAAATTACACAAAAAGAAATTTACATATCTCTACAACAATGCAATAAATTACCGCTACTGCACGAAGCCGCGGCACCTTATAGCTAATTGCAGAGAGCAGACATTCCGTAATAAAAAACAGCAATCGAAAATGGAAACTCGACAGATAGAATTCGCCAAACTCAGACACGCTTATGTTACAGTAAAGAGCTTCATAGACAAAGAAACTAAAGGTTACAACGAATTAAAATCGCTCGACACTAAAGTAAAAGCAGACATAGGACTTTATGGTGATGACAACGTGGAATTGCTTGAAAAATTCGTGAAAACATTTGAACTTGATTACAAAAATTTTGAATACGACAAACACTTTCATTCGGAAGGTGAGCTTTATGGTTCAGACGTTGCACTTTTTAATCTTCTGAGATTATCAGTTTGGCTACCATTAAGGACAATTGAGTTGCTAACTTTCAACAAGATAAAAATAACAAAACCAAAATTTCCTGTTACTCCTGACAGAGAAGTTTCAGACTTAACATTTAAAGACTTGCTTACTTGGTATATTGAAAAGGAATTCAAACCAAGCGACAAAATTAAATACGAAATAACAACACTCAAAGTTGTAAACGAAAGCGAGTGACTCGAATGAAGAGACAACTAGCTATAACAGTACCTGCAAGAAATTGGCGGCTTAGTGTTGCATATAAACTTTTGTGGTTAATGGAAATTTGGTTCTTCACAACTATATTTGTGCTGAAAGGCGCGAACTTCTTGTAGCAGCAAATCGCTAACTTTAAACATAAACCACCCATCGCAAACAACTAACATCATGAAGAAATTTATATTAACGCTTTTAACTATTTCGCTAGTTACTTTTTATTGCAATGGACAAAATGCTAATAACCTAAAAATTGGGCAAGTTTTCCTTGACAAATCAGACTCGACAAAAAATTATTATACAATAATTTATCCACCCAAACTTCCTTGGACAGGTTATATATTTTTAATGCCCGGATTTGGCGAAAATGCTGAAAGTGTTTTAGAACAGACTGATTTACCAAATAAATTAGCACAAAATGGAATATTGACAATTATCCCCACTTTTCAAGACGGCGTTTTATCATTTGGTGTGGATAGTTTAAGTCAGCAATCATTTGACAAAATTTTAAAAGATGTAACTGCAAAAAACCAAATTGTTGACATACCATTTTATGTTGGTGGATTTTCAATTGGTGGAAGCTGTGCAATAAAATATGCTGAAAATGCTGGCATTAAACCTACAGCCGTTTTTGCTATTGACCCTCCCCTCGACTTTGAAAGATTTTATAATTCCGCAAAGCGAGATATTCGGCTTTCAAATGAGGATGAAGCCAATCCTGAGAATATTTATATGATTGACAGGCTTTCTAAAGAAACAGGCGGAACTCCGGATACACATTTAGCTGAATATTATAAAATTTCACCATATTCATACTCTGACACTACACAAACCGAAATTAAAAAAATAACAAATATTCCTTTAAGAATTTACACAGAACCCGATATAAATTGGTGGTTAATAGAGCGCGGAGCAGATTTAACAAGTATGAATGCAACAGAATGTTCGGCAATGATTAATGAATTAAATCGACTTGGAAATCAAAAAGCTCAATTAATAATAACACAAAATAAAGGTTTTAGAAAGCCTGACAATAGAAGGCATCCGCATTCTTGGAGTATTGTAGATAATGATGAATTAATTGCATGGTTACTAAAACAGCAATAAATACGACACTTGAAATCTGCATTAATTAAGCCGGGTGACGGTTTAATTATACCTTCTCAAAAAATAAATAATTAAATGTTAACCATTCGACAAGGAAATATACAAGACCTGCAACAAATAAAAGAACTGGCTATTTTAGAGTGGACACAATTTAAAAATGTTTTGACATTGGAAAATTGGGAGAAACTTTATAACACGCTTGCGGACGACAAAACATATGCCGATTTGCTGATACAATCCGACAGTTTTATTTGTGAAAACGACGAAAATGAAATCATTGGCTTTGGTTTTTTGGTGTCAAGTGGCAACCCCACCGATATTTATAATGACAAACAATCATACATTAGATTTATAACAGTATCAAAAAAATATAGTGGCCAAAACATCGGTAAAACCATAACCGAAAGATGTATCAAAAAAGCCAAAGAAAACGGGGAACAGTTTGTAGCTTTGCACACATCGGAAGTGATGCATGCCGCAAGGCATATTTATGAAAAATTAGGTTTCAAAGTCATTTCTGAATTACCACCCAGATTAGGTATAAAATATTGGCTTTACGAATTAAAATTATGAATACAACAATAAGAAAAATAAACAAAGACGAATATTGGTTGGTTGCCGATATGTTCAACAAGTATCGAATTTTCTATAAACAACCTTCTGACATAGGATTGGCAAAACAATATTTGAAAGAGAGATTAGCAAATAATGAAGCTCAGATTTTTATTGCGTTTGAAAATGAGACTAAAGAATTGGTAGGATTTACATTATTGTATGCAAGATTTTCTTCAGTATCTGCCGTCAAAAATTGGCATATTGGCGACTTATATGTTGAACCAAACCAGAGAAAACAAGGAATTGGACAAAAATTATTACAAACGGCAATTGATTTTGCGACCGAACAACAAGCGAAATTTATTTCATTAAATACCGCAAAAGATAATTTTACTGCACAAAAGGTATACGAAGATTTTGGCTTTACAAAACGGGAATATTTACCGGAATATTTATATTATCAATTTGATTTATAATAAACTCCTATGACAAAATATTTAGACCGGTAAGCGATGCAGAGAGTGGTGAAACTTCCATTGAAACAGTATTTAGATATAAACAAAATAACTACTGCGCGTAAAAGTCTCCGAAATTGCATACAAAATAACTCCCAAAGGCATGTCCGAGCAGCCTCTATTAAATATACATACGGGCAGAACCCTGCGAACAGGTTTGGGTTAAGGCAATCAGTGTTAAAGTGACATGTAACGGATTAACAATTTTAATTGAGAATTAGGTCTTGCAATTAATCAATATAGCAGAATTGGATATCATCCATCGGCTTGGGCATATTTTGTTTCAAATGAAATTAAAATTGATGCCAAGCTATTTATAGGATCAAAAATTGTTATTTGGACCTGTGGTGTAATTGCCGGAATAGCAATCGGTTTAAATGTGATTTATTACACAGACTTTAACCAATCATCACTAAGAATAAGACATGAAATTGGTATTAGTTTCGATAAATGGAAGGTTGTTTAGGAGTACAATATACTTTTAACAAATAAAGCGTTTGAAGCCGCAAATAACTGCAACATTAAGGTTGCAGTTATGGTTGGAATCAAAAAAATAAAGACAATTCAACAATAACAACCAAAAGTAAAACGCCTAATCGTGTAGGCGCCACATTTTTAATACTTTTAGGTTGACAAACAGTATTTGGCAATTAAATTTTATATCCAATATGCAGCAAGCGTTGTCGCATTTTTACAAATTTTGGCGACAAAATATGTAAATAAAACCGACGTAAAAATTCAGTGCTTGCCAACGGCATTACTTTTGTTAGGCCGACATTCTTCTAATTTCAACAAATTATTCTACAAATTGGCGGTATAGCCGAAGCGGATCTTGGCACCCAATTGCTGTGCAATCTGATACAACTGGGAAATAAAAACACGCCAAAAATAAACAAAATACTAAATCTATTGTTTTAGTAGAATAACGGAAAAGCCGAACACCGTTTTAAAAAGTAGGCGCAAAACAATTCCAGAATGAAAAAATCTATCTCACTAGCCAGTTTATTCAGTATTTTATTACTTTCCGGTTGTGCAATAGTTCGACCGGGTGAAGTTGGAGTAAAACAACGTTTAGGGCAACTTTCAGAAGAAGTTACCTTGCAAGGACCTGTTTTTTACAACATATTTACTAGTAAAGTAGTTATGACATCTGTTCAAACTACCGATTTAGTGCTTTCATTGAGTTTACCCTCAAAAGAAGGATTGAGTGTAGAATCTGAAATTTCTATACTTTACAGACTTGACAAAAATAAAGTGCCAAATATTATTCGCACATACGGGGCCAACTATGAAAATATTATCTCGAACGTTTTTCGGTCGGCCTCAGCAGATGTTTGTGCACAATATTTTGCAAAAGATATGCATTCAGGCATGCGTGCCAACATCGAAAAATCGATACTCGATAGAATGAGTGAGATATTAGCAGAACAAGGCATCGTGATTGAATCGGTGCTTATGAAAAGCATCAAACTGCCCGAAGGTCTTGCCAAGTCCATAGAATTTAAACTCCAAGCCGAACAAGATGCCATGCGAATGGAATTTGTATTACAGCAGGAAAAACTGGAGGCAGACAGAGTAATTATCAAGGCAAAAGGTGAGCGTGATGCTCAAATAATAATATCAGAAGGACTTACACCTGAAATCATTAAATTAAAAAGTATAGAAGCATTTAATGAACTATCAAAATCAACAAATAGCAAAACCATTATCACAAATGGCACAGTGCCAATGTTGATAGAGTAAAGAATCAAACTTTAATAAATACATGATGTGATTAGATTAAATGTAATTGTAAAATAACGGACAAGCCGAACACCGTTCTAATAAGTAGGCGAAGAAAATTATAAAATTTATGAAACCAACAAAAATGATTTTAGGAGTAGTTTTGGCCTCAAGTATTATGGTCTCTTGTAGTGAAGCTAAAAAGCAAATACAAGAGCAAACTGACAAAACACTAACCCAAACGAACGAACAAGTTCAAAAAGTAATTGATGATTTGGGATTAGTTTATGTTGAAGAAGGTGCTCAAAATATTATTACTTATGATGAAGTAAATGCCGCTCAGCAAGCCTGGTGCGATGCCCTAGTGAAAATTGGTCAACTTAAAGAAGACGGTGGCGACTATAAAGCATTTGCAGAACAAGTGCTTTCTGAGGCATATAATTACGACTATGGCAAGGTGTTCTTTAAACCAACATTAGCATATGGTGACAAAACTTTTAGAAATGACAAAAAAGGCGCTCTAGCTTACTTTGTAGGCGGAGATCCTGATTATCCAAATGATAAAGGATTTGCTTTAACGCCATGGGTAAAAGCACGATATGATAATGCGGGAGATAAAAATGAGGGTATTCAGATTTATGGATCAGTTGCAATTACAATGGGTAATGTTTGGGTTACTGATAAGGAAGGTAACGAAGTAATGGTAGATAAAACTTGGGTATTTAAAAAAGGAACAGACGGCAAATTAAGAATTATTGTACATAAATCTGCATTGCCATTTGTACCTGCAACAAAATAAATGTTATATAAGGAATCACCTACTACTTTTAAATCGCAATGTAGTAGGAGATTCCATCATTTTTAAGCTCATTAAACAAATACACAAATGAAAATTTCCAAAAAAATAATATTGCCATTCTTTGTTTTATTAATTTTGAAAACTAATGCCCAAATTTCTCAAGATACTTCAAAAACAAAAGGGGTTTATACAAATTTAGCAGAAGCATTAAAAGAACCGGAAAAAGTTTATAAATTAGACCTAAGTAACCAAAATTTCATCCTCCCATCCGATAGTGTTTGGGCGGGATTTACAAATTTGGAATTCTTAAGTCTTAAAAATGATCATTTAACAACGCTACCGGTTGGGCTAAGTAACTTAATAAATTTAAAAGTTCTCGATTTGAGTGGAAACGATTTTCAAGTTTTACCGAAATCTTATTCGAGTTTAACGAATTTGACAGAACTCTACTTAAATGATGAAAAGAAAATGGATATTAACAAAAGTCTTTTGATAATTAAAGATTTACCCAACCTCAAAATATTGCACCTTGAAAACGATAATTTAAAAAGTATCCCTAGCGACTTGTTGTACTTTAATAATTTGGAAAAATTGTATTTAAATAATAATAAGTTCAGGCAAACCCCTGTTGAGTTGCAAGAATTGAAAGAATTAAACTTTATAGATTTACACGATAACAAATATAAGCTCAACTACCCGGAAATAGAAGACCAAGGTTTTGGCATTAAAATACAATTCTAATTAAATGGTTATTTTAACATAAAAAAACAACCCTGAAATCTATATTCTTTCACTAACTAAGGTTGGTTCTATAACTCAATATTTTAAGGGATGTGCAAGAAATGCCCATTACACCATATTAGCAACCTACCCTATTGCAATTACAGATATATATTTTTTGGTATTTTTGGTCAATATTTTAAAAAGTAAATTTACCAATCAAACTTACATAATATGCATACAGGCAGTCATTACAAGTTATCCGAATTTTTACTTTGGACCAGACGAGATATTTATGTTTTGATTATAGTAGCCGCTGTCCCAACCGTTTTATTTCAAGTTTTTGGGTTGCAGTGGATTGCGATTCCTTGGGTGCCTGTGGCACTAATTGGCACTGCAACTGCTTTTGTGGTGGGTTTTAAAAATACGCAAACTTACAACCGTCTATGGGAAGCCAGGCAAATTTGGGGTTCAATTGTAAACACGAGTCGCACATGGGGTATTATGAGCAAAGATTTTGTGAAAGCCGATAAATCAGCAATAGAACAACTAATTTACAGGCATTGTGCTTGGCTAACTGCCTTGCGCTTTCAATTGCGAAAACCGCAATCATGGGAAAACACCAACAAAAAAGCCAATATTGAGTATCGCAATTATTACTCTGTGCCTGAATGGGATGGAACATTAGAAGACGAGTTGAAAAAATACCTTTCAGCAGATGAATTCAACTATGTGATGAGCAAAAAGAATAGAGCGACACAATTAATAGCATTGCAATCTAAACATATAAAATTGTTACGAGCCGAAGGAAAAATAGAACACTATGAATATGTAGAGATGGAGAGAAGGTTGGCTGATTTATATGAACACCAAGGTAAGGCAGAACGCATTAAAAACTTTCCCTACCCAAGACAATTTGCCAGCATTAATCTATTTTTTGTTTGGCTTTTGGTTTTAATGTTACCTTTTGGTATGCTCAATGAATTTCAAAAATTGGGAGAACATTTTGTCTGGCTTACTATTCCTTTTACTGTAATTGTTTCTTGGGTTTTTACTTCTATGGAAAAAGTGGGCGAAGCCACTGAAAATCCATTTGAAGGTGGAGCAAACGATATTCCTATGGCGGCCTTAAGCAGAACTATTGAAATTGATTTGAGAGACATGCTTGACGAGGCCTTACTTCCCGAACCGATTGTATCAAAAAACAATATCCTTTTGTAAATCTATATACCTTTTAACATACTGAAAATAGCCCAACAGGGTATCACTATAATGCTATCCTGATTGCAATTCATAAATTAATGCTTTCTTGTCAAATAAAAAAAGTCTGTTGTTTCATTGTAATAAAAATGCGGTTGCTAACATAACGGCAAAACCCTGCGAACAGTTTTTGTATTACATGATATCTATTTCAAATTTTTCGTGTCCTATTTTTCGCAAGGTTTTGCGAGATTAATTATTTTTTTCGGTCGCAAGAATCACTGCTCGAAAGCACGCACACTTTGTTTAAATAATCGTCTAACAAAAGGTTGTAATAACACTTAAGATATAGCCCCAAATCCGCTAAATGGCATATTTTTTGCAATATAAAAGCTTATTATATGCTAAAACCATTTGCCCTACTCCCCTTGCTGCTCGTTAATCTAACTGTGTTTTCCCAAATCGGTTTTGACAATCTTTTCAGTGAACCAAAAGCAATTGCTGACACACTTTATTTTCCATTTGATGACAATATTCAACTCATTATTATTAACAAATTTGACACATGGGAAAAACAAGTTGCATTTAAGGAAGCCACGCAACCAAGAGGGCTGTCGTGGGCTGCTTTAATGGGGCCGGCACCCCAAAATATATACTTGTTTAGAAACCAAGCAGGTGATATCATACAATATTACAACACCGGCAATCTCATAGGTCTGCGTTTAAAAAATACAGATTACATTAATACAAACAGCTTTTCGCTTTACGACATACAAGATTATAGTCAACTCAAAAATAATTTAATGTATTATGACAATAATAAAGTTGGTTTAATTAACATAAAAGGAGATATAGTTATTCCTGCAATTTATGATAACATCAGAAACTACCAAGACCGCAACGAAAAGGGCGACAAATTAGTTATTGAAAAGGATGGCATGTTTGGGCTTTTAGATGAAAATTTAAAGCTACTGTTCCCTCCAATTTACCGCACAAGTACCGACACCAACTATATAAGTTACCCGGAACACAATAATATTATTGATCAATATATTAAAGTTTTGAAAAATGACAAATTTGGATTAATAAACGAAAATGGTGATATACTCATTGATTTCAAATTTGACGACATCACTTTAATACATGATACCATGTTTGTAGGTCTTAATTATAGTGCTGAACGAAATAAATTCAATCCCATTTGGCGGCACGTTCAAAGTTGTATTATTTATGATAAAAATTGCAATCAAATAACTACACTTAAAAATTACGAGAATATAGAATACAATGGAATAAAGCGGTTTATTGTTAAAAAAAACAATAAGGTTGGTGTCATAGATCATAAAGGAGAAATTATTATCCCTTTGAAATATGACCATTTAACACCACAAAATGGCGATTACTATGTGTTTATTGGCAACAATAGTGGCATGATTAATCTGGAAGGCAAAGTTGTTATTCCCATTGAATTTGAGCAAAACATGTATTTTTACGGTGAAGCGATATATGTAATACAAGGCGGATTAATAGGAGTTTATAGTGATAAATACGAACTGATTGCAGCACCACAGTTTAAATATAAAACCTGGGAAATGGGCAAATATATTTTAATTCGACCTGATGGCTCAAAAGGATTTGTTCAACATGAACAAAAAGGCTCCTTTTACCAATCTCCCGAAGGGGAAATAAAAAAACTGTAATTGTATTTAGTAGTTTATAGTAACTTTTATATGTTCAATACATGCACTTATTTATTACCTGTATTAAGATAATTTGTAAAATATTTACAGCATATTAAAAAAGCAACCGTGGTTAAAGGAAGTATGTTGAATGATTCGTTTCCCTGGTTGTTGGTATTTTGATAATAAATCGTGCAAACTAAGATTAAACTATTAATATTGTAATCAGTCTAACAACATTTAACAGCGTATTAATGAAGAAATACACCATATATTTATTGCTCATCGCGCTCCCGATAATATTCTGCAATAACGAAGTGGACGATATTGAACCTGGTCCTGACGATACCTTTTTCTTTCCCTCAACCATTGATACCACTTGGGAAACAACCTCACCCGAAAGCTTAGGCTGGAACACCAATGCCATTGATAACTTGATTGACTATCTCATCGAGAAAAATTCAAAATCGTTTATGATATTGGTAAACGGGAGAATAGTAATGGAGGAATATTTTGACGGACATTCAACAAGTGCAACATGGCAATGGAACAGCGCCGGAAAAACATTGGTAGCCGCTACAACCGGCATAGCCGAGCAAGAAGGGCTTATTGATATCAACACTAAAGCTTCACAATACTTAGGTGCAGGTTGGACAAGTGCGCCAATTGAAAAAGAAAATCTGATTACATCACGGCATTTATTAACTATGACATCCGGATTAAATGATTCGAGTGAATTAGTTATAAAATATAATTTAACCTACATGGCCGATGCGGGAACTCGATGGTCGTACCATAATGTATTTCAAAAATTAATGGATGTTGTTGCTGAAGCAAGTGATGAAGCATTTGAAGATTATTTTAATGAAAAAATAAAAAACAAAATTGGCATGGATGGTTACTGGGATGAAGGGCTAATTTTTACGATTTACAATAGCAACACCCGCAGCATGGCGCGATTTGGCTTGTTGGCACAAAATAAAGGAAAGTGGAAAGATGAACAAATTGTAAATGAAACCTATTTTAATGAAAGTATTAATACATCGCAAGACATAAACCCTTCTTATGGATATTTATGGTGGTTAAACGGTAAATCATCTTTCATGATTCCGGGAGAACAAACTGTGTATACCGGTCCACTTATTCCAAATGCACCTGCTGATATGTATGCAGCCATGGGTGCCGAAGACCAACGCATTTATGTAATCCCAAGTAAAAACATGGTGATTATAAGAATGGGCAATGCATCAGATCCGTTGAATCCAAGTTTTGCCGTGTCGGGATTCGATAATGATTTGTGGGCGAAAATTAATGCGGTTATTGATTAATGCGCTCATCATCAATTTTACCCAATCTCAAATATTTACCTCCGGAGCACGCTCTAAGTGGAATGTGAAAATAATTTGTACCATTGGCTAAATTGTATCGGCATCATACTGCATCGGCGTTGATAAATTTATATTCTGCTATAAGCCGCTTTCCACTTTAGGCGCACCTTTACCGCAAAGTGTAATGATTGCTAACAATTGCAAACTGCAGCGT